>NZ_JAMYQZ010000012.1:0-98419 GCF_040321145.1 Mesorhizobium sp. M0514 | reverse complement strand
ACCTTGGTGTTCTTCTCGCCTTTCTGGCCGTCTTCCTGCCCCTCACCGCCTTCGCCGCCGATCTCCCCACGCTGACCGGCCGCGTCGTCGATAACGCCGGCATTATCGACGCGGGAACCAAAGCCGCGCTCACCCAGAAACTCGCCGACTTCGAGACAAAAGGCTCCGACCAGATCGTCGTCGCCACCATCCCCAGCCTCGACGGCGAGGAGATTGAGCCTTACGCCAACCGGCTGTTCCGCTTCTGGAAGCTCGGCCAGGCCAAGGAAAACAACGGCGTGCTGCTGCTGGTGGCGCCGAACGACCGCAAGATGCGCATCGAGGTCGGCTATGGGCTGGAAGGCACGCTGACCGATTTGCACACCAAGCTGATCATCGAAAACGACATGGTGCCGGCGTTCCGCGCCGGCGATTTCTCCGGGGGCATTTCCAAGGCCGTCGACGACATGGTGATGGTGCTGGAAGGCAATCCGGAGGAATTGGAGGCGCGCGGCGAGCGCAACAAGAAGCCGCCCATCAATACCGACAATCTGTTCTTCGGCGTCTTCATCAGCATCTGGGCGATCATCTTCTTCGGCAGCATGGCTGCCTCCATCCTGCCGCCGATCTTTGGCAAAAAGCTCGGTCCCCGCCGCTATCGCTGGCTGGGCATGACATTCGAGCCGGGCCGGCGGTCGTCCAGCGGCGGGTCTTCGGGCGGGGGCGGCTGGTCGGGTTCAAGCGGTGGTGGCGGCTTTTCCGGCGGCGGCGGTTCGTCCGGCGGCGGCGGCTCCTCGGGAAGCTGGTGACGAGATGACCACACGCATCGCCAATCCCTGGCATGGCCGTTTCGCCACGATGACCGGCGCTGCCTTGCTGGTCTTGCTCGTCAGCTTCGCGGCGCTGGCGGCGGAACTGCCCGCCCTCACCGGTCGTGTCGTCGACAATGCAGGCATCATCGACGCCGCGACCGAGGCGGCGCTGACGCAGAAGCTGGCCGATTTCGAGACCAAAGGCTCCGACCAGATCGTCGTCGCGACGGTTCCCAGCCTCGACGGCGAGGAGATCGAGCCTTACGCCACCCGGCTGTTCAACGCCTGGAAGCTCGGCCAGAAGGCCAAGAACAATGGCGTGCTTCTGCTGGTGGCCGTGAACGACCGCAAGATGCGCATCGAGGTCGGCTACGGGCTGGAGGGCACACTGACCAACCAGCAGGCTACACGGATCATTGAAGATGACATGGTGCCGGCTTTCCGCGCCGGCGATTTCTCCGGCGGTATTTCCAAAGCGGTCGACGACATGATCATGGTGATCGAGGACGGTCATGGTGGTTGAGGGGAGCTGGTGACGGCATGACAGTACGCGTCTTCAATCCGCCAAAACCTGGCCGCGCAGCCGCGACGATCGGCATCGCCTTGTTGACGATGCTCGCCATGCTGTTCGTAGCCTTGGCGGCAGACCTGCCGGCACTCACCGGGCGGGTGGTCGACAATGCCGGTATTATCGACGCCGCGACCAAGGCGGCACTAACGCAGAAGCTCGCGGATTTTGAGACCAAAGGCTCCGACCAGATCGTCGTCGCCACGATCAACAGCCTGGACGGCGAGGAGATCGAACCCTACGCCAACCGGCTGTTCCGCTTTTGGAAACTCGGCCAGGCCGGCGAAAACAACGGCGTGCTTCTGCTGGTGGCCAAGAACGACCACAAGATGCGCATCGAGGTCGGCTACGGGCTGGAAGGCACGCTGACCGACCTGCACACCAAACTGATCATCGAAAATGACATGGTGCCGGCGTTCCGCGCCGGTGATTTCTCCGGCGGCATTTCCAAGGCCGTCGACGACATGGTCATGGTGCTGGAAGGCAACCCGGAAGAGCTGGAGGCGCGCGGCAAGCGCAACCCGGCCGACCACAGCACGCCCGTCGATCCTATAGTCGCGGTCTTCCTGATCCTGTGGGCGGCGATGTTCTTCGGCGGCCTGGCGATGGCCTTCCTGCCGCCGATCTTCGGCACCAAGCTGTCGCCGGGCGTGTATAAATGGCTGGGCATGACCTTTCGCTACGGCCAGGGGCCGAGCGGATCGTCCTCGGGCTCCAGCAGTTGGACAACAAGTTCGTCGTCGGGCAGCGGATGGTCATCGGGAAGTTCGGGCAGCAGCTGGGCTTCGGGCTCAAGCAGCGGCGGCGGGTTTTCTGGCGGCGGCGGTTCGTCCGGCGGTGGCGGGTCTTCAGGGAGCTGGTGAGAGAAGATGGCAACACGACCGATCAGCCCACAGGACCATGAGCGCATCGCCACCGCGATCCGCGCGGCCGAGGCCAAAACCGACGGCGAGATCTACTGCGTCGTTGCGCATGCCAGCGACGGTTATTTCTTTCCCGCCGCCTTCATGGCGACATCAGGCATGCTGATTGCCAGCCTCGCCGTCGCCTATGGGCTGGAAGCCTGGTGGCTGTCGATCCGGCTGCCGCATTTCGTCATTGTCCAACTGCTGGCACTGGCCTCGGTGTTGGTGCTTTTGTGGGCGCTGCCCGGCTTGCGCATCCATCTGGTGCCGCGCCGGCAGCGTTACCAGGCGGCACATGACAATGCGCTCAGGCAGTTCCTCGCCCGCAATGTCCACCGCACCACGGCGCGCACCGGCGTGTTGGTCTTCGTGTCGATCGCCGAGCGTTATGCCGAAGTGGTCGCCGATTCGGGCATCGACAGCAAGGTCGGCCAGCATGTCTGGGACGGCGTGGTGCGCGATCTCCTGCAGCATGCCGGCGACGACCAACTCGCCGACGGCTTCGTCAAGGCGATCGGGCAGGTCGGCGCGGTGCTGGCCGAGCATTTCCCGGTGACGTCGGGCGACGCCAATGAACTGGACGATCATCTCGTCGAGATCTGAAAAGCCTGCCTGCAAAGCTACTCAGCCGGACGCCTGACGCGGGTTTTCTGCGCTTCCGGTGCTCACGTACAAAAAGTACGCTCCGCTCCGGTTCTCGAAAACCCACGCCATTCGCCTCGGCTGAGCGCGTTATCAGGCAGGCTTTGCCCATTGTCAGCAGTGTCGCGATCGGCTGTGAGAAAGCGGTCGGCGGGCTGACCTCGACTCTTGCAAATGGCCGATCCGGGTTTATGGTTAACAAATCATGAATACGCTGAGCATCGACATCAGGAAAGCCGAACCGCGCGACGCTGGCGCCATTGCGGACGTGCACCAGCAGGCTTGGGAGGGCGCCTATTCCGGCATCATCCCGCATCGCTCGCTGACCTCCATGATCAACCGCCGCGGCGCCGACTGGTGGGCCAACGCCATCCGCCGCGCCGCCACCGTTCTGGTGGTCGAGATCGGCGGCACCATCGCCGGCTATGCCACGATCGGCAAGAACCGCGCCCGCGAGCTGAAGCAACAGGGCGAAATCTACGAACTTTACCTGCGTCCGGAATATCAAGGCATCGGGCTCGGCAGCCGGCTGTTCAAGGCGGCGCGGGCGCGGCTTGCCGACCACGGACTGAAGGGAATGGTGGTGTGGGCGCTGGAAGACAACCAGAACGCACTTTCCTTCTATGCCGGCGCGGGTGGCCGTGACGTCGCCGAAGGCGTCGAGATTTTCGAGCAGAGGGCGCTCAAGAAGGTCGCCTTCGTCTGGGAATGACCGGCCTCGGTTACAAATCATCATAAACCGTGCGCTTCCGTTAGCGCTTCGCACCAATCGCCGCATTGCACCATGCCGCGCCGCCCGCTATCGATCTTGGACATCGAGAGAGGGATTTAAGCCATGCGAATCGAAGCCATTGCCATCGGAAAGAACCCGCCCGAGGACATCAACGTCATCATCGAGGTGCCGATCGGCGGCGAGCCGATCAAGTACGAGATGGACAAGGAGGCCGGCACGCTGTTCGTCGACCGTTTCCTGCATACGTCGATGCGCTACCCCGGCAATTACGGTTTCGTGCCGCACACGCTGTCGGGCGACGGCGACCCGATCGACGTGCTGGTCTGCAACACGCGCGCGCTGGTGCCGGGCTGCGTCATCAATGTGCGACCGATCGGCGTGCTGGTGATGGAAGACAATGCCGGCCAGGACGAGAAGGTCATTGCCGTGCCGTCGCCGAAGCTGACGCTGCGCTACGAAAACGTCACCGAATACACGCAGCTGCCCGAGATCACCCGCGACCAGGTCCAGCACTTTTTCGAGCACTACAAGGATCTCGAGCCCGGCAAATGGGTCAAGATCGAAGGCTGGCACGATTCCAAATACGCCAAGAAGATGATCGTCGACGCGATCGCACGGGCGAAGGCGGCAAAGTAGCGCCGAGAGAGGCCTGCGTCTCGTTCAAGTAAGCGGCAAACGCCACCGCGAGGCACCCCCCTCTGCCCGGCAGGGCGGGGGGGGTGCCTTGCACCCACGTGGCTAGTTATCCACCCGACCAAACGCCGGCACGTTGCCGATGACGGCGTGCTTGTCCCTGCCACAGGCGAAACTCTTCGCCTCGTCCGCCAGCTTGCGCGCCTGGTCGTTGGCCTGCGGGTTGCCGGTGGCCAGCACGAGGCCGATGGTGCAGCCGTCGCGGGCTTCCATCTGGGCGACCTTGGCGACGAGCAGCACTTCGGTCGGCTTGTTCTCGTCCTCGGGATTGCTGATCAAGCGGCGGTGGATGACGGCAAAGGGAACGGCAACGTCGCCCTTGGTCTCGATGCGCCATTCGACCCTGGCGCCGGACGAGTTGAAGCCGGAAAAGCTCTCCCAGACCGAGGTCATCTCGCCGCCGGGCGGAAACCCGTAGAACAGCGATTCACGCGCATCGTCATAGGCGATCAGCACGGGATAGCCGCGATAGCCGGAGCAGGCGAGTTCGGCCCAGTCGCCGTCACCTTCCTCGGCCTGCGCATAGGTGGCGCAATCCTTTTGCGAGTCGAGGTCGGTGTAGACGCTGGATATTCCGTCGGCATGGGCGACCTGGCAGAGGCCGGCAAGGGCAAGCGAGAGCAGAAGTGCGCGCATGGCGAATAATCCCTGTGGCTATTTCGCTATCGGGCTCTGAGCCTCGCAAAAAAATATAGCGCGTACAAAGCGGAAAACGAAGCGGCTGCAACGAACGCCTGGTAGTCCATCCAGCAGATTGCGAGGAGTGACGCGCAGGCGGCAAGCAGGACGACGGGAACAAAAACATCCAGGTATAAAAATACCAAAGCGACTGCGCTTATCGACGCGATCAGAATGCGCGCCGTTTGGGTAATGCCGTGTGCCTTGCCGTCGAAATACATCCCAACATACATCGCAACCGATGCGACCAAAAACAGAAAAAGCACTCTGCGCAGAACGGCCTCCTTGACCCTGTACTCATTCAGGTCGAAGACCGTGGCAATATCCCTCTTTTCCTCGTGCGAGATCAATGCCAGGTCGCCCCGCTTGATGTAATTAATCCTGAACATTTTTTTGAGATCGTCCAAAATCGTCTGAGCAATGTTCAAGTCGTTACCTGCGATTCTGTTTTGATCGCTGACATGACAGCGATATTGCTTGCGGTTGGAATGGATCGCAAGAGGTCTATTTCTTCAAGCTCGCCTCGATCAGCAGGTCGGCGTTGCGGGCCACCGATTGCGCCGGGCCGCCGAGGCCGAAGAGCTGGCCGCTGATATAGGCGCCTTCGATCAACAGCAGCAGGCCGTCGCCGAGCGTGTCAGGGTCTTTAGCGCCCATCGCTGCGGCCATGGCGCGCAGGCGGTGGCGCAACTCCTGCTTGTTGGCCTCGCTGACGACACGCGCCGGATGGCCATGTTCGGGATATTCCACCGCCGCGTTGGTCATGCCGCAGCCGCGATAGTCCGGCCTTTGCGTGCGCTTGCCGACGCGAGTCAGAAAAGCCCTGAGCTGTGCGCGCGGGCCGCCGGGATGGGCAGCCACGGCTTCGTCGAAACGCTCCCAATACTCACGGTCATATTGCCTGAGATAGGAAGCGGCGAGCTCGTCCTTGGAGGGAAAGCTGCGGTAGAGGCTGGGCTTGGTGACGCCGGCGCGCTTGACGATCTCGTCGACGCCGATCGCCCGGATGCCGCGGCGGTAGAACAGGTCGTACGCCACGTCGAGGATTTTCTTGGCAGCCTTGGGCGGTGCGGCTGCATGACCGCCCTTGATGATCAGTTCAATATTTTTGTCCGTTGGCATCATGCGACTCGATTGACGTGTTACCGATCGGTACGTATACATGTCCTCACCCTGCAACGTACCGGTCAGTAACATGATAGCTCAATCCCGTCCCTTTGGCCAGCGCTACGCTTTCGTCGTGGTTGGCGTCATCTTCCTCTGCTTGTTGATCGCGGCCGGGCTTCGTTCCGCACCCTCGGTGATGATGCTGCCGTTGGATAAAAGCTTCGGCTGGGGGCGCGATACGGTTTCGATTGCCGCCGCGATCGGCATCTTCCTTTACGGCCTGACCGGGCCGTTTGCCGCCGCATTGATGGAGCGTATCGGCTTGCGCCGCACGCTGCTTGCCTCGCTTGTGATCATGTCGGGCTCGACCGCGCTCAGCCTGCTGATGACCGAGCCATGGCATCTGTTCCTCACCTGGGGCGTGTTTTCAGGTATCGGCTCCGGCGCGGTCGCCACCGTGCTCGGCGCCACCATCGTCAACCGCTGGTTCAAGACCAATCGCGGCTTGGTGATGGGGCTGATGTCGGCCTCCAGCGCCACCGGCCTCTTGGTGTTCCTGCCGCTGCTGGCATCGCTCGCCCAGTCGGGCGGCTGGCAGCCCGTCGCTACCGCCGTCTCGATCGCCACCGCCTGTCTTCTGCCGCTGGTCTGGCTGTTGGTTCCGGAGCGTCCCGCTTCGATCGGCATGGTGCGCTATGGCGCCGGGACCGATGACGTGCCGCCGGTATCGCCGGCATCGCAAGGCAATTTCCTGGCGCATACGCTGAACACGCTGCGCCGCGCTGCCGGCACCCGCGTCTTCTGGTATCTGTTCGCCACCTTCTTCATCTGCGGCTTCACCACCAACGGGCTGGTCGGCACGCATCTGATCTCCTTCTGCGGCGATATGGGCATCCCCGAGGTGCAGGCCGCGGGCCTGTTGTCGCTGATGGGCATTTTCGACCTGATCGGCACGACTTTGTCGGGTTGGCTCACCGACCGTTTCGACCCGCGCAAGCTGCTCGGCGTCTACTACGGCATTCGCGGCCTGGCGCTGATCTATCTGCCCTATTCCGGCTTCTCGGCGACCAGCCTGATCATCTTCGCGGTGCTCTACGGTCTCGACTGGATCGCCACCGTGCCGCCGACGCTCAGGCTCGCCAACGAGGCCTTCGGTGACCGCAGCGGCCCGATCGTGTTCGGCTGGATCGTAGCCGGCCACCAAGTCGGCGCCGCCACCGCCGCCGCCTTCGGCGGCACCATGCGCGAATTGCAGGGCAATTACGAACTGGCATTCCTGATCGCCGGCATGACGGCGATCGTGGCTGCGTGTCTGTCGCTGCTGATCAATACGAGCAGGCCGGCTTTCGATCCGGAGCCGCAAGCGGCGTAAGGCGCGGTACTAATCTCCCCCTGGTGACGCTCGATCGGTGCGGTCGGCGTAAGCCTTTGGGTCGGTGCGAAGGATCGCTATGCCTGGAATGGGCAACCGTCAGTCCGGGTAGCAAACCGTCGGAATCTTCGGCCACACCGCGCTGTCGCAGCCTGCAACCTGCTGCCTCTGCTTGAAAGAGGCGCTGACCGGGCCGGTGACCACGGGGTCGACGCCATCAGGGGCGTCGGCAAACACCTGCTCGGCCGTCCGGTCGGACGACGAAGCCGGATTGGCTTCCTTCACCGTGGCGGCCGATTGAGCGGCATTGGCCGCCAGCACGGCAGCGAATGCGACCGAAGTGATGAGGGGCCAAAATCGGTTAAGTTTGTCGGTCATGAATTTCGAACTACCCGGGCCCAGAAAGGTTCCCGCCTTGGTTAACAAAACCATCTCACACCGAGATGCTTAAGATTTGATGAGTATTTGGTGGTGCGCCTCCTCTTTCGCAATTGCGAAAAACCCTGTATGAGCCGCGCAACCGAAAGAGGCGGCGCCTTTTGGCCTGCTGCCTGCAACGCTCCCGAGACCACAAAATGAAAATTCGTAATATCGCGATCATCGCGCACGTCGACCATGGAAAAACCACCCTCGTCGACCAATTGCTGCGGCAATCCGGTTCCTTCCGCGACAATCAGCGCGTCGCCGAGCGCGCCATGGATTCCAACGACCTCGAAAAGGAACGCGGCATCACCATCCTGGCCAAGGCGACCTCGGTCGACTGGAAGGACACCCGCATCAACATCGTCGACACACCCGGCCACGCCGATTTCGGCGGTGAGGTCGAGCGCATCCTGTCGATGGTGGATTCGGCGATCGTGCTGGTCGACGCCGCCGAAGGCCCGATGCCGCAGACCAAGTTCGTCGTCGGCAAGGCGCTCAAGGTCGGCCTGAAGCCGATCGTCGTCATCAACAAGATCGACCGTCCGGACGCCCGCCACGTCGAAGTGGTCAACGAGGTGTTCGACCTGTTTGCAGCGCTTGACGCCACCGACGAGCAGCTCGACTTCCCGATCCTCTACGGTTCTGGCCGCGATGGCTGGGTCTCGGAAAATCCGGAAGGCCCGAAGGACCAGGGCCTGGCGCCGCTGTTCGACCTCGTCATCAAGCATGTGCCGGAGCCGACCGTTCATCCCGGCCCGTTCCGCATGATCGGCACCATCCTGGAGGCCAATCCCTTCCTCGGCCGCATCATTACCGGCCGTATCGAGAGCGGCACGCTGAAGTCCAACCAGGCGGTCAAGGTGCTGCACCATGACGGCACCCAGATCGAAACCGGGCGTATTTCGAAGATCCTCGCCTTCCGTGGCCTCGAGCGCCAGCCGATCGAAGAGGCGCAGGCGGGTGACATCGTCGCCATTGCCGGCCTATCCAAAGGCACCGTCGCCGACACGTTCTGCGACCTGGCGGTGACCGAGGCGTTGCATGCGCAACCGATCGATCCGCCAACGGTGACCATGTCTTTCCTGGTCAACGATAGCCCGCTGGCCGGCACTGAAGGCGACAAGGTGACCAGCCGCGTCATCCGCGACCGCCTGCTGCGCGAAGCCGAAGGCAATGTCGCGCTCAAGATCGAGGAATCGCCTGACAAGGATTCGTTCTTCGTTTCCGGCCGTGGCGAATTGCAGCTGGCCGTGCTGATCGAGACGATGCGCCGCGAAGGCTTTGAAATCGCCGTGTCGCGTCCGCGCGTCGTCATGCAGAAGGGCGAGAACGGTGAATTGCTGGAGCCGGTCGAGGAAGTCGTCATCGACGTCGACGAGGAGCATGCCGGCATCGTCGTGCAGAAGATGTCGGAGCGCAAGGCCGAGATGGTCGAGCTGCGGCCTTCGGGCGGCAACCGTCAGCGCATCGTCTTCCACGCGCCGACGCGCGGCCTGATCGGCTACCAGTCGGAACTGTTGACCGACACGCGCGGCACCGCCGTGATGAACCGGCTGTTCCACGCCTACCAGCCCTACAAGGGCGAACTGCCGGGCCGCACCAACGGCGTGTTGATCTCCAACGAACAGGGCGAGGCGGTGGCCTACGCCATGTGGAACCTCGAAGACCGCGGCCCGATGGTCATCGACCCGGGCGTCAAGGTCTATCAGGGCATGATCATCGGCATCCATAGCCGTGACAACGACCTCGAAGTGAACGTGCTGAAGGGCAAGAAGCTGACCAACATCCGCGCCGCCGGCAAGGATGAGGCGGTCAAGCTGACGCCGCCGATCCGCATGACGCTGGAGCGCGCGCTGGCCTGGATCCAGGACGACGAGCTGGTCGAGGTGACGCCTAAGACCATCCGCCTGCGCAAGCTCTATCTCGACCCGAACGAGCGCAAGCGCTTCGAGAAGTCGGCCAAGGTTGTGGGCGCGGCGTAATCGTCTGATTGTCTAGATTCAAGAGGGGCGAAGCACCGGTGCTTCGCCCCTCTTGTCATTCACCCACGGCAGCCGAAATGATGGCTTCACGATCCGGCTCGTCGGCCAGGTCAATGCGAATCGCCGTGCCGTCGCGGGCCGGCTTGTGCAAAGCCCTGGCGCCTTCGGGAACGACAACCAGCAATCGTTTCTCCTCCAGCGCCTGAAGCCTTGATCGCGAGATGCCGAGTTCGCCGGCGAGCAGACGGTCTAGCCGCAGCGATGTCGGCATTTCCAGCCCAAGCCTGATTTCAAGCGCAGTTGCGCCGCCGCCTGTGTCATCGTGCCTTCGCTTTTGAACGGCGACATCGGGAAACTCCTCGACGCGGCCGACCCGGTTTCGCAACGCCACGACATCGAAGGCATGGCGGCGGGCGAGGGCCGGATCGTTGCTTTCGAGCGCTGCCAGCAGCGCGGGTTCGATGTCGCGGCGGTTGCAGCGTTCGAAAATGCCGCAATTCCACGAATTGTCGCAGTCGATGCAGCGATAGATCAGCCAGACATCAATGCGTTTGCCATTGGCGTTGACGCGGAATTTGCCGCTGCAGCGATAGGCTTTCACGGCGCCGCAGCGGTTGCAGTGGACCAGGGGTCGAGGTGCGATTTCGGGCGCGATTGCCCAGTGGATAGCGAGATGTTGGGACAAGCCGGAAGACCTTCCAGGGTGGAAGTTCTTCAGGTCGGCAATGGCGAGATGCCCATGCGGGCACGGCGTGGCGAGAGCTAGCTATGTCGGAAATCAGCTGTCACGGGCGGCAAAGCGCGCGACAACGGTTCAGCAGTGCCAAACCGGTCTCGAACCGCCGCCTGAGGAACACGTGAAATGGAGCAGGCACCGCTTAATGCGGCGCCCTGCCAAGTGTGATCAGGGGAGTTGGCGAGACCGGCGGTTACTGAGGCAAAATGAAGCTCGAAATGAATGTCGGGACGGTTCTTCTAGCGGCAAGATGCCGAGCGGGCAAGGTTCATGGCGGTGTCTCGCCCTGCTCAGGCGAAGGCGATCTGTACCTTCATCGATTTGTTGCGGTCGCCGGCGATCTCGAAAGCCGCAACCGCCTCGTCCATTGGATAGATGCCGGTCAGCAGCGGCTTGACGTCGACGCGACGGTTGTTGATCAGATCGACGGCCAGCGCGAACTCGTCGTGGAAACGGAAGGAGCCGCGCATCTCGATTTCCTTGGCGACGATGAGATTCTGAGGCAGCGACATGTCGCCGCCAAGGCCAAGTTGCACGAGCACCCCGCGCGGCTTCAGCACATCGAGCCCGGCTCGCACCGCGCGCTCATTGCCTGAACACTCGAACATGACGTCGAAACTGCCCTTCTCGACATTGTAGCCAGCGAGCTTGTCGGCATCTGTGGCGACATTGATGGTGCGGTCGGCGCCGATCTCGTTGGCCTTGGCCAGAACCGCGTCCATGACATCGGTTACGACGATCTCACGCGCGCCGTGGACACGTGCGGCAAGGATGCTGAGCGCACCGATCGGCCCGCAGCCTGTGACCAAGACCCGCTTGCCGAGCAGCGAGCCGGCGCGGTTGACGGCATGCAGCGTTACCGCGAGCGGCTCGGCAAAGGCGGCTTCGTTGATGGAGACATGGTCGGCGATCTTGTGGCACTGCCAGGCCTCGGCGACGAGGCGCTGGCGGAAGGCGCCCTGTATATGTGGCATCGGCATGGCGCTGCCGTAGAATCGCATGTTGAGGCATTGGTTCTGCACGCCCTGCAGGCAGTACCGGCACGCATTGCAGGGCCGGCTGGGCGAAATAGCGACGCGGTCGCCGACCACGAGGCTGGAGACGCCGGCGCCAAGCGCCTTCACCGTGCCGGCGACCTCATGTCCGAGGATCATCGGCTCGCGCAGGCGCACCACGCCGAAGCCGCCATGATTGTAATAGTGCAGGTCCGAGCCGCAGATGCCGCCGGCCTCGACCGATATTTCGACCTGTCCGGCGCCAGGCGCGCCCGAATCGGTCTCTTCGATGCGCAGGTCTTTTGCGGCGTGGATGACGATTGATTTCACGGCCGCGATCCTTTCTCAAACCGCTGGCACGGGCAAGTCCGATCTCCGAAATGTGTCGCGTTCGTTGGCCCATCAGGCAGAGGGGTG
Organism: Mesorhizobium sp. M0514; assembly: GCF_040321145.1. Lineage (NCBI taxonomy): Bacteria > Pseudomonadati > Pseudomonadota > Alphaproteobacteria > Hyphomicrobiales > Phyllobacteriaceae > Mesorhizobium > Mesorhizobium sp. M0514. The sequence goes on along the minus strand of NZ_JAMYQZ010000012.1, from coordinate 86,377 downwards.
CCAAATTGACGCCGATCGGATATTCTTCGCCATCCAACGCTCGAAGGCTCCGTCATGCACCTCACCTCGCTCCTGATCTTCGCCGCCGCTTTGTTCGTCGCCGCCGGTTCGCCCGGACCGTCGATCGCAGCCCTTGTTGCCCGCGTCATCTCGAAGGGCTTTCGTGACGTGTTTCCGTTCCTGCTTGCCATGTGGATCGGCGAGGCCATCTGGCTGTCGCTGGCGGTGTTCGGGCTGGCGGTCGTGGCGCAGACCTTCCATTTCGCCTTCGTCGTCGTGAAATGGATCGGCGTCGCTTACCTCGCCTACCTCGCCTTCAGGATGTGGACCGCACCTGTCGACGCAAAAGAAGGCGAGATGCCGCGCGAGGATTCGCCGGCAAAACTGTTCTTTGCCGGCATGGCGGTGACGCTCGGCAACCCCAAGATCATGATGTTCTATCTGGCGCTGCTGCCGACGATCATCGACCTCGCTTCGGTGAGTGTCATCGGCTGGGTCGAACTGACGGCGACGATGGCGGTGGTTCTGATCGCCATCGATCTCGCCTGGGTCGTCGCGGCCTCACAGGCGCGCAAGCTGCTGAAAAGCAGGCGCGCCATGAAGATCGCCAACCGAATCAGCGCCACGACGATGGCCGGCGCTGCCGGGGCCATCGCGGCGCGTTGACCTCTCCTACGAGGAGAAGGAAACTTTCACCTCGCCATGGCGTGGTATTCGTCGTTCGGCTGCATGTCGATGGCCGCCGACACGCGGTTCGACATGTTGAAGAAGGCGGCGGTCGAGGCGATGTCCCAGATGTCGCGGTTGGTGAAGCCGGCGTTGCGCAGTGCTTCCCTGTCCGCCTCGACGATCTTTGCCGGCTCTTCCGTCAGCTTGACGGCGAATTCGAGCATCGCCGTCTGTTTCGGTGAAAGATTGGCAGCGCGGAAGTTCATCACCATCATCTCGCCGAGAGCCGGATCGCCGGAGAGCTGGCGCACCGCCGCGCCATGCGCGGTCAGGCAATAATAGCAGTGATTGATCGAGGAAACGACGACCGCGATCATCTCCCGTTCGAGCTTCGACAGGCCGGATTCACCCAGCATCAGATCATTGTAGGTGTCGGTAAAGGCGCGCAGCTTCTTCTCGTCGAAGGCATAGGCAAGAAGCACGTTAGGAACCAGGCCGAGCTTTTCCTCGCATTTGGCGAAATAGGCTTTTGTCGCCTCGCTCAGTTCCGCGATACCGAGGTCAAGTGCGCTGATTTTGCCGGACATGGGGTCTTCCTCCTGGTTCACCGCCGCCTGACCGTCGAATTCCTGTAATTCTTATCGAGCCGTCAAACCTTTGTCGCCAAACAGCGGTCATCTGCTACCATAGTCGTAAAAGCATGTGACGGGAGGACGACATGGCGAGCGTGAAATCCGCAGCTAAGCCGAAGAAAACAGCCACTGCCGGGGTGAAACCCGACGGGAAGCCGGCCAGGCTCGCCGACTATCTGCTGGCCCGCGCGCCGGCCGAAGACATTGCCGCCTATGACGCCGCCGACCTCAAGCGCGCCGCCGATCTGGCGGGACGCGCGGTCGCCGCCCACAAGAAGGGTCAAAGCGTCGTCGCCGTCGATGCCGAGTCGGGCGTCTCCCGCGAGGGCCGCCCGATGACGATCATCACCGTCGTCAACGACAACATGCCGTTCCTGTTCGATTCGATCCTCGGCGAGATCACAGAAACTGCCGGCGAACCGACTTTGGTCACCCATCCGGTCATCGTCGTGCGCCACGGCAAGGCCGGCGTCGACGAGATCCTCGGCGACGGCAGCGCCCTCAAGGACGATGGCAATCACGACCGCCTGAGCGTTGTCCATGTCCATATTCCGCGCCTGACGGCGGAGCAGGCCGACGCGCTGGCCGACCGCCTGCGCAAGATGCTCAACCAGGTGCGCGCCGCCGTCAGCGACTGGAAGCCGATGCTCGCCCGTCTTGACCAAGCGATTTCCGAATTCCGCTATTCCGCCGTGCCGCTCGACAAGAAGAGCGTTGCCGAGGCCATCGCCTTCCTTGAATGGCTGCGCGACGACAATTTCACTTTCCTCGGCATGCGCGAGTTCAAATATTCCGGCGGCACGGAGAGCGGCAATCTGGAGCGCGCCGACAAGCCCGGTCTCGGCATCCTCGCCGACCCGGATGTGCTGGTGCTCCGGCGCGGCACCGAGGCGGTGACGACGACGCCCGAAATCCGCGCCTTCCTGCATGGGCCGGAGCCGCTGATCGTCACCAAGGCCAACGCCAAGTCGCTGGTGCACCGGCGCATTTATCTCGATTATATCGGCGTCAAAACCTACACCGCCAAGGGCACGCTTGCCGGCGAGTTGCGCATGGTCGGCCTGTTCACCTCGACTGCCTACACGCGCTCGGTGATGAAAATCCCGTATCTGAGGTCAAAGGCCGAGACCATCATCGCCAAGTCCGGCTTCGACCGGCACGACCATTCCGGCAAGGCGCTGATCAACGTTCTGGAGAGCTATCCGCGCGACGAACTGTTCCAGGTGCCGGTGCCGATCCTGAAGAAGCACGCCGCGGCCATTCTCGGCCTGGTCGAGCGGCCCCGGGTACGGGCGCTGGTGCGCGCCGACCAGTTCGACCGCTTCGTCTCGATCCTCGTCTTCGTGCCGCGCGACCGCTATGACAGCGTCGTGCGCGAGAAGATCGGCACCTATCTCAAGACCGTCTTCGAGGGCCGTTTGTCGGCTTACTATCCGGCTTTCCCCGAGGGCGGGCTGGCGCGTGTGCATTTCATCATCGGCCGCTCCGGCGGCAAGACGCCGAAGGTCGAGCAGGCGGTGATCGAAGCGGCGATCCGCGACATCGTGCGAACCTGGGACGACGCGCTGGCCGAAGCCGCGGAAGCCGTCGGCGGCGATCCATCGCTGAAGGCGATCGCCGCGCGTCTGCCTGAGAGCTATCGCGATTCCTTCAGCGCGGCCGTCGCGCTGAAGGATGCGGGCCGCATCGCCGGCATCAGCACCGCCAACCCGATCGCCATCGACTATTACCGCCATGCCGAGCAGAAACCGCATCAGGCAGCGCTGAAGATCTACCACCACGGCAGCCCGGTAGCGCTGTCGCGTCGCGTGCCGGTGCTGGAAAACATCGGCTTCCGCGTCATCAGCGAGCGCACCTTCGAGGTTGGCGAGGACGGCGGCGACACCGTCTTCGTCCACGACATGGAACTGGAGAACAGCTACGGCAAGCCGATCGACCTCAGCGATGGCGGCGCGCTGTTCGAGGACGCGTTCCTGTCGGTCTGGCGCGGCGACATCGACAATGACAGCTATAACGGGCTTGCCCAGACCGCCGGCCTGTGGTCGGGCGAAGTCAGCATTCTGCGCGCCTATGGCCGCTACCTGCAGCAAGCCGGTATCCCGCAGAGCCAGGATTTCATCGCGGCCGCGCTCAACCGCTATCCCGACATTGCGCGCGGCCTGCATGCGCTGTTCGACGCTCGTCTCGGCCCGACCGCCGAGACGGAAGGCGCGATCGCCGCCAAGCACCTCAAGGCCAAGATCAAGGACGCGCTGGAGGAAGTCCCTAACATTGATGACGACACGATCATCCGCCGCTATCTCAACCTGATCGAAGCCTCGTTGCGCACCAACCATTTCGTTGCGGGAACGAAGGCGCGGGGCCAGTCGCTGGCGATCAAGCTGGACTCGCAGGCGGTCGAAGGATTGCCAGCGCCGCGGCCGTGGCGCGAGATCTTCGTCTATGGTTCCGAGGTCGAAGGCGTGCATCTGCGCTTCGGCCCGGTTGCGCGCGGCGGCCTGCGCTGGTCGGACCGCGCCCAGGATTACCGCACCGAGGTGCTCGGCCTGGTCAAGGCGCAGCAGGTCAAGAACGCCGTCATCGTGCCGGTCGGCGCCAAGGGCGGCTTCTATCCGAAGAAGCTGCCGATGAGCGCCGGCCGCGACGCCATCTTCGAGGCCGGCACCTCGGCCTACAAGAATTTCGTTTCCAGCCTGCTGTCGATCACCGACAATATCGGCCTCGATGGCGTCATACCCCCAGCCGGCGTCGTCAGGCGCGATCCTGACGACCCCTACTTTGTCGTCGCCGCCGACAAGGGCACGGCAACCTTCTCCGACACCGCCAATGCCATTTCGGAGAAACACGGTTTCTGGCTCGACGATGCCTTCGCCAGCGGCGGCTCGGCCGGGTACGACCACAAGAAGATGGGCATCACCGCCAAGGGCGCCTGGGAAGCGGTCAAGCGGCATTTCCGCGAGATCAACCGCGACATCCAGGCCACCCCCTTCACCGTCGTCGGCGTCGGCGACATGTCGGGCGACGTGTTCGGCAACGGCATGCTCTTGTCGCCGCAGACCAGGCTGATCGCCGCCTTCGACCATCGCGACATCTTCATCGATCCCGATCCAGACAGAGTGGCGTCGATGGCCGAGCGCGAGCGCATGTTCGCGCTGCCGCGTTCGTCCTGGCAGGACTACGACAAGACCAAACTGTCGGAAGGCGGCGTCATCGTCTCGCGCAGCCAGAAGTCGATCACGCTGCCTGCGGCAGCGGCGGCGGCGATTGGCCTCGCCAAGACCACCGCGACCCCGGCCGAGATCATGACCGCCATCCTCAAGGCGAACGTCGACCTTCTGTGGTTCGGCGGCATCGGCACGTATTTACGGGCCTCGATCGAAACCAATGCCGAAGTCGGCGACCGCGCCAATGACGCCATCCGCATCACCGCGCTCGATGTCCGGGCCAAAGTGATCGGCGAGGGCGCCAATCTCGGCGTCACGCAGCGCGCCCGCATCGAGTTCGGTCTCGCCGGCGGCCGCTGCAATTCCGACGCCATCGACAATTCTGGCGGCGTCAACTGCTCCGACGTCGAGGTCAACATCAAGATCGCGCTGGCGTCCGCCATGCGCAAGGGATCGCTGACCCGGCCGGCGCGCAACAAGCTGCTGGCCGAGATGACCGACGAGGTCGCCGGCCTCGTGCTGTCCAACAATTACGAACAGACGCTCGCGCTCTCCATCGCCCGCAAGCGCGGCCTTGCCGACATCGCGCACCAGAGCCGGTTCATGGCGGCGCTGGAGGCTCGGGGCCTGCTCGACCGCGCTGTCGAGACGCTGCCGTCGCCGGCCGCCCTTGCCGAGCGCGAGGCGCGTGGCGAGCCGCTGACTCGGGCGGAGCTTGGCGTGCTGCTCGCCTATGCCAAGATCGTGCTGTTTTCCGACATCGTCGCCAGCGACGTGCCTGACGACGCGCATTTCGACCGCGACCTGATGGGCTATTTCCCTGACCGGATGGCGAAGAAATATGCGGCCGAGATCCATGGCCACCGGCTGCGCCGCGAAATCATCGCCCGCGTCGTCGCCAACGATCTCGTCAATCGCGGCGGACCGTCCTTCGTCAACCGGCTGCAGGAAGCCACGGGGCGCAGCGCGGCCGACGTGGTGCGCACCTTCGCCGTGGTGCGCGACGGCTTCGCGTTGCCGGCGCTCTATCGGGAGATCGATGCGCTGGACAGCCACATCGACGGCCAGGCACAGCTCGATCTCTACCAGTCCGTCAGCCGGCTTATCTTCGTGACCAGCGGCTGGTATCTGAAGAACGATGCCGGCACCGCAGCGCTCGGCCAGCGCATTGCCGAACTGCAAGAGGCGCGCATGGCGCTGGAGCCGAAGCTGCTCTCGCTGCTGCCGGCCTTCTCGCGCGAGCGGGTCGAAGAGCGGCGGCACGGCCTCTTCAAAGCCGGCGCCCCGGAAAAGCTCGCCGGGCAGCTGGCAATGGCCGATGTGGCGGGACTGATCCCGGACATCGCACTGACGGCGCGCACGGCCAATGCCGACGTCGTCGCCTCGGCCAAGGCGTTCTTCGCCGTCAGCGATGCCTTCCGCATTCCGCGCGTCGAAGAGGCGGCGCGTTCGATCACGCCGTCGGACTATTACGACCAGCTGGCGCTGTCGCGCGCCACCGACACGATCGGCGCGGCGCGGCGCGGCATCGCGGTGGCGGCTCTCGCCGGCCATGCCGGGACGGCGGATCCTGTGGCGGCCTGGCTGGAAGCCGGAGGCGAGCGCGTGGCGCGCATCCGCGAGCGGCTGCAGGCGCTGACCGAAGGCGGGGATATCACCGTGTCCAGGCTGTCGGTGGCTTCGGGGCTGATGAGCGATCTGACGGGGATGTGAACATCTCCGAAACGCCGGCGCCGCCCTCATTGCCCTGCCTGGCATTTCTCTCCGTATAGTGACGAGGAGAAAGGGCGGGCCGTAGCCTTGGCGCCCTTGTTGCAACGCTGGCGACTAGCGAAATCATCGATGAGAGCAACCCTCTCCCCGTCACTATTCGGGGAGAGGATGCTGGCAGGCAGGTGAGGGGCAGCGCGAATCTTTGGCGGTTTGCATGAGCATTCGAAACATGCAGACATGGCATCCGACAAGCGCGGTGTCCCGGGGGAATCATCATGGCGGCGGTAGAAACAGTGCAGCGGGCATCCGGGCACGGCATCTGGGGATGGATGTTCTTCGACTGGGCGGCGCAGCCGTTTTTCACCGTCGTCACCACCTTCATCTTCGGGCCTTATTTCGTCTCGCGCATGGCGAGCGATCCGGTCTCAGGCCAGGCGGCCTGGGGCTACGGCATCGCTGTTGCGGGCCTGGTCATTGCCGTGCTGTCTCCCATCCTCGGCTCGATTGCCGACCAGACCGGGCCGCGCAAGCCGTGGATTGCGTTCTTCGCCTCGATCAAGATCATCAGCCTTTGCCTGCTATGGTTCGCCGCTCCCGGCTCGAACCTTTTCCTGGTGGTGCTGTTCTTTTCTCTCGCTTCGGTCGCGGCGGAATTCTCGACCGTGTTCAACGATTCGATGATGCCGCGCCTGGTGCCGAAGAGCGAGATCGGCCACGTCTCCAACATTGCCTGGGGACTTGGTTATCTCGGCGGCATGATCGCGCTGATCTTTGTTGTCGCCTGTCTTGCGGGTTCGCCGGAGACCGGCAAGACGATCATCGGCATCGACCCGCTCTTTGGGCTCGACCCGAAACTCGGCGAGGACGCGCGCGCCACCGGGCCGCTGTCGGCCGGCTGGTATTTCCTGTTCATCCTGCCGATGTTCTTCTTTACGCCGGACGCCATCAAGGGGATTCCGATCGGGCCCGCGGTGCGCGAGGGGCTGTCGGAACTGAAGTCGACGCTGACTGAAGTGCGCCGGCGCAAAGGCATCTTCCGCTTCCTTGTCGCCCGCATGATTTATCAGGACGGCGTCAATGCGCTGCTCGCTTTGGGCGGCACCTTTGCGGCAGCGATGTTCCACTGGTCGATCACTGAGATCGGCATGTTCGGCATTATCCTCAACGTCGTCGCCATCGTCGGCTGCCTGGTTGCCGCATGGCTGGACACCGCGCTTGGCTCCAAGACCATCGTGATGATTTCGCTCGTCCTGCTCAGCATCGCCACCATCGGCATCGTTTCGACCGGGCCAGGCTACACATTGTTCGGCGCCTGGATGATGCCGGGAGCCGATAGTGGCGGCCTGTTCGGCACGGCGGCGGAAAAGGCCTACATTTTCTATGGCCTGTTAATCGGGCTGGCGTTCGGACCGGTGCAGGCGTCGTCACGCTCCTACATGGCGCGCAGCGTGACCGCAGCCGAATCCGGCCGCTATTTCGGCATCTATGCGCTGGCCGGAAGGGCCACGAGTTTCCTGGCGCCGTTCATGGTGGCGTCGATCACGCTCGCCAGCGGCTCGGCGCGGCTCGGCATGGCGGCCATCGTGCTGTTCCTGGGCGTTGGGATCGCGATATTGATCTGGACGCCGTACCCGGCGGATCAGCCGGTGGAATAGCGCCGCACTTTTCCTTCTCCCCTTGTGGGAAAAGGCAGAGGCGCTCAATGCCTGAAATGCCTCACGCCGGTAAACACCATAGCAATGCCATGCGCGTCGGCAGCGGCGATAACGTCGTCGTCGCGCATCGAGCCGCCGGGCTGGATCACCGCCGTGGCGCCGGCTTCGATGGCTGAGATCAGCCCGTCGGCGAAAGGGAAGAAAGCGTCGGAGGCGACCACCGAGCCCTTGGTCAACGGCTCCGCGAGGCCAGCTGCTTCCGCCGCGTCGAAGGCCTTGCGGGCGGCGATGCGCGAGGAATCGACGCGGCTCATCTGGCCGGCGCCGATGCCGACGGTAGCGCCGTCTTTTGCATAGACGATGGCGTTCGACTTGACGTGCTTGGCGATGCGGAAAGCGAATTTGAGGTCGGCCATCTCGGCCGCACTCGGTGCGCGCTTGGTCACCACCTTGAGCTCGAGATCGTCGACCACCGCGTTGTCGCGGCCCTGGACGAGCATGCCGCCGGCGACGGATTTCACAGTGATGCCGCCGGCGTGCGGATCGGGCAGACCGCCGGTGACCAGCAGTCGCAAATTCTTTTTGGCGGCGATGATGCGGACAGCGTCCTCCGACGCGTTCGGCGCGATGATCACCTCGGTGAAGGTTTTTACGATCTCCTGCGCCGCTTCCGCATCGAGGATGCGGTTCATGGCGACGATACCGCCAAAGGCCGAAACCGGGTCGCAGGCCAGCGCTCTCGCATAGGCAGCAGCCAGCGAAGCGTCCTCGGCGACGCCGCACGGGTTGGCGTGCTTGATGATGGCAACGGCGGCGCAGCGGTTGGGGTCGAACTCGCCCACCAGCTCGAAGGCGGCATCGGTGTCGTTGATGTTGTTGTAGGACAGCTGCTTGCCCTGCAACTGGCGAGCCGTGGCGACCCCCGGCCGCTTGTCGCCATTGACATAGAAGCCGGCGCTCTGATGCGGGTTCTCGCCATAGCGCATGACACTTTCCAGCCTGCCCCCGAAGGCGCGCCAGGTCGGATGCTCGATCTCCAGCGTTTCGGCGAACCAGCCGGAGATCGCCGCATCGTAGCTGGCGGTGCGGGCAAAGGCCTTTGCCGCCAGCTTCTGGCGGAAATCCAGCGACAGCGAGCCGATGTTCATCTCTAGCGCGTTCAGCACCGAGGCATAATCGCCGGGATCGGTGACGATGGCGACATAGGCATGGTTCTTGGCCGAGGCGCGGATCATCGCCGGGCCGCCAATGTCGATGTTCTCGACAACAGCGGCATAGTCGGCGCCGGAGCGGCGGACCTCCTCGAACGGGTAGAGATTGGAGACGAGCAGATCGATCGGCTCGATGCCGTGATCGTGCATCGCCTTGGCGTGTTCGGGATCGTCGCGCACGCCGAGCAGTGCGCCATGCACCGACGGGTGCAGCGTCTTGACGCGGCCGTCCATGATCTCGGGAAAGCCTGTCAGTTCCGAGACGTCACGCACCGCCAGCCCCGCCTCGGCGATCGCCTTTGCCGTACCTCCGGTCGAGACCAGCTCGACGCCGGCCGCGACCAGCCCTTTGGCGAAGTCGGTCAGGCCGGTCTTGTCGAAGACGGAAAGCAGGGCGCGGCGGACCGGAAGGAGGTCGGGTGCCGGAATGTTCTTGGCGGCGACGGCCATGGGCTGGCGGCCTTTCAGGGCTGATTGGAGAGCGTTGCCGGGCCGTAGCACATGAGGTCAGGAAATCAAGCCGGAAGCTCGATCAAGCCGGCGCCGGCAACGACGCTCAGCTGTTCTCGGGATAGCCGGCGATGCCGGTGCGCGTGAGCTGCCAATGCACCTCGGCGATCTCCGAGGCCTTGAAGGCGAGCACGATCTGGCGGCTGCGGCGCGGGCCGCCAAGGCCGGCGAAATAGATCGATTCCTCGACCTCCGGCACCACTTCGGTGCAGGTGAACACCCATGTGTCGGCCTGGTCGGCGGTCAGCACCAGGCGGTCATGCTCGTCCTGCAAAAGGTTGATATCAGGGTGGATGTGGAAGCGCACCACGACGAAGTCGCGGCCATTGTTGCGGATCGCCGCACCGCCCGGGCGGAGGAAGCGATCCCTGCCGGCGAGCACATTGCCCTCGCTCGACAGTTTCAGCTCGCGCTCATGCAGGAAGCCAAAGCGCTGCATATAGCCGTCATGGCGGGCGATGAAGCCTTGCGTGCCCTTCTGGTCGATGCGCTTGCAAGGCACATGCTGCGGGCCGCCGAGCAAGGGTGAGCCGAGCAGGTCGTTGACGCGCAGCGAATGGGAAAACCGCGCCGACGAGGTGTCGTTGATGGTGGCGGTCGAATGCGCCGCGGTGGCACGGGCCAGCGGCCGGAACTCGGCAGCGCCATAGGTGTCGATGCCGGCATTGACGATATAATGCTGGCGACCGGACGAGAGTTCGAAGGCCAGGCACCCGGCATGCGCGGCGTTGGACACATCGACGGCCGGCGACGGGCCGGTATCGGCAATCACCGTCACGCCGCCCATCGACAGGCGCTCATAGCCGGAATGCGGCGCGTGCAGCAGCGGCGCGCCGGCGGTGTCGTCGTGGCGCAAGATGGTGGCTATACGGTCGTGGATGGTGGCGCCCATGCCGTTGAAGCGGGCGAGGCTGCCATCCTGATGGCGGAAGAAGCGCAGCGCCGGCAGCATGCGGTCGATGGCGCCCATCAGGGCGGCCGGTGGCGTTTCGGCCTGGTTGGCATAGGTCTGACGCAGCGGCAGGAGATCGGCGAGCAATTCGAGCACCGCCATCGGGTTGCGCGAAATATGGCCGCCATCGGGAAGGATCTGGCGGTCGAGTTCTTCCGCCAGGTTGCGGGTGGCGCCGCGCAGTGCCGAGGCCGGCGCCGGCAGCGACAGCGCGGCGAAGGCAAGCGCGATACGAGCGCGCAGCCTGTCCTTGCCGTCCGGCATCTCGCGCGCCATCGAGCGGAGATAGCGGATCTGCACGGCGAGCGATTTCAGGAAGGCGCGATAGAACGGAAATTCGGCCCCTTGTAGGACAACCGAGGAGTGTTGCAACCAGGCAATGACTCGCTTGGCGGTGGTGCCGGGCTCCCAGGCTATGCCGGAAATCTGGTTGCCATGCATGGCGATCCAGTCGGAGACAAGCGCGCGTGCATTGGCGGCGGCCAGCTCGGTGCCGGCGGCGCGCATATGGCGCAGCCAGCGAAAGCCGTGCAGCGTCTTCACCCAGCCGCGATTGGCGACATCGATCTGGAATGGCGATTTGCCGCCGGTCTCGACCAGATGTCCCGACAGCGGATAGCGGCCATAGTAGATCTCGAGCGCGATCTGCGGATCGGCGAGCCTGAGGTCGGGCGGTGCAATCAGGACGCGTTCGGGCGTGCGCCCGGAATAGCGCCAGCGATAAACTGGCCCCGCGCGAAGGCGCCGGCGCGTCTTGCGCCAAAACTCCTTAGCGACAAGCGTCCACAGACGTGTCGTGCTGCCGGCAGCCAGTGCCAAAACCCCTCCTCGTCGCCTGGAGATAGAGCATGCTGTCGCCCGAAAACCGCGTCACACTTTTCGGCATCATGTTCCGGTACCCCAGCACAAGCTTATATGATTCAAGAACTTATGCGAAGTCGAATTCCGCCGACGTGAAGCGCCTCACGCTGCCGGCCACCGACCCACCCCGAAAAAAGTCAAGCGCTTCGCGGGTTTAAGCCCGGCAATCCTGCACTCACTTGCGGTTGTGGCGAGACCGAAATTCGCTGGGCGAACAGTTTTCGCGGTCGCGAAACAGACGGGAGAAATAGAAGGCGTCGTGGATGCCGACGGCGGCCGCAATGGACTCGATGGGCGAATCGGAGGCGGCCAGCATCTGTTTGGCGCGGTCGAGCCTCGTGCGCAGTTGGAAGGCCTTGGGCGACATGCCGGCTGCCCGCGCAAATCTGCGCCGCAAGGTTGCCGGCGACATCGAGAATTTCGCGGCGAAGGCATCGAGATCGACCGGGTCGCACGCGCAGCGGCGCAATTCGTCGACGATGGGCTGCATGTCGGCGGCATCCTGGAGGCTGTGGTTTCGTTGACGGCTGTTCCAATCCATTGCCTGGCGGGCAGCACGCACGACGATGCGATGCATCGTGGCGGCGGCTTCTGCCTGGCTCAGCATCGTATCGAGCGACAGCTCACCATGCAGCCTGTCGAACAGCCGCTGCATTTTGCCGAGGTCGCGCAAGGGGACGACAGGGGCGTCCTCGGCAATCAGCCGCAGCCGGGTGAAATCGCGTATCAAGGCCCCGTCGAAGAGTGCCCAGCGTTCGAGCCAGCCCGATGCGTCCGGGCCGTAGGAATGCATCCTCCCGGGAAGCAGCCAGAACAGGGCCGGCGCTTGGATCGTCTGCATGCCGGCAGTCCTGGTTTCAAGCCAGCCTTGACCGTTCTCAATCAGCACCACGGCGAATTCCGGCAATTTGCGCGCTTGGATCGCCTGCGTGACGCGATGCCGACCAATCCCTGTAACCGACAGGCCGCCGGCCGCGGCCGGTGCGGATCTGTAGAGTGCGTAAGAGAGATCGTTCATGAGCGAAAAGTCCATGGCTTCGTTCCGTCCATGGGCGAGTGTGCGAACAGTATGGCATTTCCAGCTAAGGATGGAAAATCGCAGGTGGCTGAAATGTCAAGCTCAACAGGTGGCATGCAACGACGGAGTCCTGTTGCGTCAATCGATCTGAACGCCAACGGCAAGACATTATCGATGGCGCCGAACCGGTTGGGTCATCTCGTGCCAACCGACGCCGGGATCGGCATCGATGCCATTCGAGGCCTCCTTGCCGAGCAAGGCTATGTCTGGCTGAAAGGTATGCTGCCGCGCCGCGACGTCATGGATTTTCGCGGCTGGGTGTTTTCGTATCTGGCCGACACCGGCTTGCTGCAGCCCGGGTCCGATCCCGCGCTTGGCCTGGCGGCCGGCACGTTCGACCGTCAGCTCGCCGATCGCCGGTTGATGGCGCTGGTTCGCTCCACCGCCTATGAAGGGTTCTGCGCACAGCCCCGGATGGCCCGGCTGATGGATGCGTTCGTCGGCGGGCTGTCCTATTTGCACAAGCGCAAGATCATGCGCTTCACCCAACCGGGCACCACCGTGGCGACGCCGGCGCACTACGATCTCGTCTATCTTCGCGGCGGCACCAGCCGCATCGTCACGGCCTGGATCCCGATCGGCGACGTTCCCGTCGACATGGGCGGCCTGGTCTATCTCGAGCGATCGCACGCCATCGGCCTCGACATGGAGGCCCGGTTCGCCAGGGACAATGCCGGGCTGAGCCCGCAGGAGCGCATCAGCGCCTACAACAGGAACATGAGCGAGGGCGGCTGGGTGTCGAAGGACCTGCCCGACATGGCGGAGCGGTTCGATACACGCTGGCTGATCGCGGACTTCGAGGCCGGCGATGTCGTCCTCCACTCGCCCTATATGATCCACGCCTCGACGACCAACCAGAGTGCGGAGGGGCGTATCCGGCTCTCCACCGATATCCGCTACCAGAATGTCGATGATGAGATCGATGCAAGGTGGGGGAAGCACTGGTCCTTGGACGACATGCTTTAGGGGGCGCAGCCGTTCGGGATTAGTCGAGGCATTCGCACTTCGTCATCCCAGGGCGAAGCAGGAGCGAAGCTCCGTCGCGGAGGCCCTGGGATCCATTCCGTGACCTTGGCCGTGGGTTGCAGCGGAGCAGAATTCTGCGTCGTAGCGGCGCTCATGTGTCGCGGCATGGCATCCTCGGGTCTGCGCTGCGTCGCTACGCTCCTTGCTCCGCCCGTGGATGACGAAGTCACGAAGGGCTGCGGCTCTGCCGACAAAATCCTAGGCGACACGTCGCATGCGGGCGGCGAAGAAGCCGTCCAGGCCGGAAACCCCTGGCGAACCACGGTCAAGATCGGCGGGTGTGGTGCGCAGCGTGCCTTGCGGGGTCAGGAAGGCGTCGATGCCGGCGATTTCGCCGGGCTGCAGCGGATCGTCGGCGACGGTCTTGTTGCCGGCCAGAAAGACGCGATACAGATCCTCGCCTTCGATCGGGTCCAGCGAACAGTTGGAAAAAACAATCCGGCCGCCCGGTTTGACCAAAGTGACGGCGCGGGCGAGCAGCTTTGCTTGCAGATCGGCTAGCTTTTCGACGTCGGCTACCGTCTTGGTCCATGGCACGTCCGGGTGGCGCCGAACCGTGCCGGTGGAAGAGCAGGGCGCGTCGAGCAGGACGGCGTCGAAAAGCTCCGCCGGCTGGTATTTCAGCAGATCGGCCTGCACGATCTCGGCGGACAGCCCAAGCCGTTCGAGGTTCTGCGTGAGCCGCGCCAGCCGGTTCTTCGAGGTGTCCAAGGCGGTGACTTTGGCGCCGGCAAGGATAAGCTGAGCGGTCTTGCCGCCGGGGGCGGCGCAGAGGTCGGCGACGCGTAATCCTTTGACATCGCCGAACAGCCGCGCCGGAAAACTGGCGGCGGCGTCCTGGACCCACCATGCGCCTTCGCTGAAGCCCGGCAGTTCGGTGACGGAGGCGCTGAGCTTTTCCACTCGCACCGTGCCGGTCGGCAGCACGATGCCGCCGAACTTTTCGGCCCACAATTCGGGATCGGCCTTGACCGTGAAATCGACCGGCGCCTCAACGCGATGCGCCGCCAGGATCTGTCTGGTCATCTCGGCGCCATAGGCGGCCTTCAGCCGGTCGGAGAACCATTTTGGCGCCTCGTCGGTGGCGGCAAGAGCTGCCGGCAGTTCGGTCTCCTTGGCGCGCACCAAAGTGCGCAGCACGCCATTAACGAGGCCGGAAAAGCGCTGCGTGCGTGGGTCCGACTTGGCGTGGGTCACAGCCAAATCGACGGCGGCGCTGTCGGGGATGTCGAGGAACAGGATCTGCGCCGCCGCAACATGCAGGATGTGCGACAAAGCTGTGGCGTTGGGCGGCAGCGGCTTTTCAAGGCGGCGGGCGAGGAGCCCGGCAATGGTCATGCGGTAGCGCAGCGCGGTCACCAGTATGGCGCGCACCAGGCCGCGGTCGCGCAGGTCGAGCACCTTGTATTGCGGATGGCCGTTCTCGTGGTCCGTCAGCCCGTCGAGCGGCGTTTTGGCGTCGATAACGGCGGCCAGGAGCCGCGCCGCTGCCTTGCGCGCGGCGAGGCCGGCGACGAATTCGTCCGAGCTGTTTTCGCGATCGCCTGAATGTGCGGGCCGGGATCTGGCGCCGCTCACGACCACGGACCTTTGGGTCCGGTCGGATTGCGGCCCCACGGATTGGCTTTCGGCTTGGCCGGTTTGGTCGGCTGCGTGGGGCGTGCTGCCTTACCCCACGGACCTTGCTCGGCATCGGCCGGGAATTCTTCTGTTTGCTCTGGCGTCGGCGCCTGGCGCGGCGCCGGCTGGAGGCCTGCCATGTCGCGCGCCATCGCCTGCAGCGCGGCGATGCGGTTGTCGGTGTTCGGGTGGGTCGAAAACAGGCTGTCCATGCGCTCGCCGTGAAGAGGATTGATGATGAAGAGATGCGCGGTCGCGGGATTGCGTTCGGCATCCGGGTTGCGGATGCGTTCGGCGCCGCGGGCGATCTTGTCAAGCGCCGATGCCAGCCAAAGCGGATTTCCAACGATTTCGGCGCCGCGCCGGTCGGCCTCGTATTCGCGGGTGCGGCTGACCGCCATCTGCACGATCATGGCGGCGAAGGGCGCGACAAGCATCGCCACCAGCACGCCGACAAAGCCGAACGGGTTGTTGTTGTCGCGGCTGCCGCCGAAGAAGAAGGCGAAATTGCCGAGCATCGAGATGGCGCCGGCGAGTGTCGCGACAATGGTCATGGTCAGCGTGTCGCGATGCTGGATGTGGGCCAGCTCATGCGCCATGACTGCCGCCACCTCCTCATGCGAAAGGCGCTCCAGCAGCCCGGTCGAGGCCGCGACTGCGGCGTTCTCTGGATTGCGGCCGGTGGCGAAGGCGTTCGGCTGCGGATTGTCGATCAGATAGGTCTTGGGCATCGGCAGGCCGGCCTGCTTGGCCAGCGCCCCGACGATGGCGTGGAATTCGGGTGCGTTCCTGGCATCGACCTCGACGGCGCGGTTCATCGACAGCACCATCTTGTCGGCATTCCAGTAGCTGAACAGATTGGTGCCCGCGGCGACCAGGAAGGCGATCATCATGCCGCCGGTGCCGCCGATCAGAAAACCGACGCCCATGAACAGCGCCGTCATCGCGGCCAGGAGCATGGTGGTGCGTAGCGTGCTCATCATCTGCTCCCTGTGCGGCCGTGGCGAAAAAAGGTCGATCGGGGTGAACTCATGGCTATATGATGGGAAACGCCGCCCTTCGTTTCAATCCGCCCGGACTATCGCATGACCGACCAACCCAGCAAAGCTGATGCCGACCGGGAGAAGGACCTGACGCCGGCGGCCAGCCGGGCGCTGGCTGAAGCCGAGGCGCGCCGTGAAGCGTATCGCCAGAAGGAAGCTGCGTTGCCGAAGGAAATCGGCGGCCGCGGCGGCAAGGAACCCGGCCGCTACGGCGACTGGGAAGTGAAGGGACTGGCTAGCGATTTCTAGGGGTTCAGGAACGGAAGAACTGGGGAACTGGTGAACTGAAGAGTTGAAGAAAAAGGCGCATAGCAGTCCTCCAGTCCTCCAGTCCTCCAGTCCTCCAGTCCTCCAGTTCCTCAGGCCGCGCTGCGCTGTGCCCCCAGCGTCATCCAGCCGCTGTCATCGATGGCGATGGAGACGGTTTCATAGCCGCCAATCGAGTTGTGCTGAGTCGTCATTGGATGCTGGTGAGTGGCGCTGATCACCATCACCGACGCGCCCGCTGCTTCCGCCGCCGCGATACCGGCCGGTGCGTCCTCGAAGACCAGACAGTCGCCGATATCGACGCCGAGCCGTTTTGCCGCCAGCAGGAAACAGTCGGGCGCCGGCTTGCCGTGCGACACATCCTCGGCCGCGACCACCAAGGCGGGAACCGGGATGCCGGCGGCCCGCATGCGCAGCAGCGCCAACGGGCGCGGCGCCGAGGTGACGATCGCCCAGCGCTCTGGCGGCAAAGCGTTGAGGAACGGCACGGCGCCGGCGATCGGCAGCACGCCTTCGACATCGTCCGACTCGGCCTGCAACAGCACAAACGCCTCATGAACAGGGTCGAGGCCGGGAAGCGCCAGCCTGGTGATGGTCTCGACCGCCCGCACGCGATGGATCGTCGGCAGGAAGGCTTCGACGTCGAGACCGTGCTTAAGCGCCCACGCCGCCCAGACGCGCTCGGCCGAGGCGATCGAATTGAGCACCGTGCCATCCATATCGAACAGGAACGCGGCGAATTTTCTGCCTGCAAACATCAGATTTTCCACGGGGTTAGGGATCGTTTCGGGAGGGTCGAAACATGTCGTGCGACCGTAACGTCGCCACGCCTGCCTGGGAAGCCGCGGGAGAGCCTTTTCGATAGTTCCAGGGAACCATGGTCCCGCCTCTGGCGTTTTGAGCATACTGTTTTCCACGGGATCGAAGGGGCAATCATTGTGCTGATCCGGCTCGGCTACGAAATCGCCATTGAATGCGTCGGCGCCACGCCGGTCATCTCGCTGCTTGATATCCACAGGGATCGTCAGGCCGACATCAAACGGCAGACGCGCGTGCTGACGTCGCCTTCAGTGCCGAGCAAGGTCTATCACGATCTGTTCGGCAATACCTGCCGCCGCTTCACCGCACCCGCCGGCAGTTTCCGCATTCTCTATGACGCAGCCGTCGAGGACAGCGGGGAGCCTGACGCGGTCAACACGCTGGCCAGGGAAGTGCCGGTGGCGGAACTGCCGGACGATGTGCTCGGCTACCTCCTCGGCAGCCGCTATTGCGAGACCGATCATCTGAGCAGTCTGGCCTGGCAGCTTTTCGGCCATGTTCCCTCCGGCTGGGCGCGGGTGCAGGCGATCGTCGACTATGTCCACAACCGGCTGTCCTTCGGCTATGGCTATGCGCGGTCGACGCGCACCGCAGCCCAAGCGCATGAGGAGCAGGTTGGCGTATGCCGCGACTTCGCCCATCTGGCGATCACGCTCTGCCGCTGCATGAACATCCCGGCCCGCTATGTGAACGGTTATCTCGGCGACATCGGCGTACCGGCCGACCCGGCGCCGATGGATTTTTCGGCCTGGATGGAAGTGTTCCTCGACGGCAAATGGTACACGTTCGACCCGCGTCATAATCGTCCGAGGATAGGCCGCGTCGTCATCGCGCGCGGTCGTGATGCCACGGATGTCCCGCTGCTGCACAGCTTCGGCCCGCACCAACTTTCGCTGTTCAAGGTCTGGACCTACGAGCAGGAAGGCAATCTGTTCAACCCGCCCTATCACGGCGTCGACAAGACGGTGAGCGCGCGGATGCTGGCGTGACCGGATTCTGATCCGCTTCGACACACAATCCGGAAATGGAAAAGGCCGCCGCTCCTTGACGAAGCCGGCGGCCTTCCGTGTTTCCGTCCGTGGCGCGGCCAATGGCGGCGACCGAGGTCACCCGCCGCGCTTATCGCGCCTTAACGGGAAGACTGCTTCCCGAAAGTGCAATCCGCTGAGGCCACGTTCTGGAAAACGAAATCACTCGACATCGGATCACCTCCTTTCGATTTGTTGAACACGTACAGATGATGGGGTGCGTTGCAGCAAAAAACAAGATGCCGATTTGAAATAGCTGGCGAGCCGCCTTTTGCGCCGGGTTGCGAAGAGCCGCGAGGGCGGGCAAAATCCATGCAAGGTGGATTGTCAGGACTCGGGAGGATGGCCATGGAGGCAGCCGAGAAGGCCGCGCGCATCGTGCGAACGGTGATCGAAACGCTGAAGCCGGGTTTTGCGGTCAAGCTGTGGACCGGCGAGCGGATCGGTCCCGCCACCGGGCCCGTGCTCACCATCAACGACCAGGACATCGTCTGGCAGGTGGTGAAGCGGCCATCGTTGTCGACGCTGATCGAGATGTGGATTTCCAAGACGATAGACATCGAAGACGGGACGATTTTCGATTTCTACGCACTGCCGTCGCAAGGCAAGCTCAGGACCAAGCTCAAGTCACTGCCGAAGCTGGCGATCCTGCGCGACCTGCCGGCGGTGCTCCTGTCACGCAAGCAGATGAGTGCACGCACCGATCTGTCGGGTCGCAACCCCTATGTCAGCGGGTCGAGCCAGGAGGCGATCCAGCATCACTACGACATTTCGAATGCCTTTTACCGGCTCTTCCTCGACGAGCGCATGGTCTACAGCTGCGGCTACTTTACGGATTTCGCCAATGGCATCGACCAGGCGCAGGCCGACAAGCTCGACCATATCTGCCGCAAGCTCAGGCTGAAATCGGGCGAAAAGCTGCTCGACATCGGCTGCGGCTGGGGCGCCATGCTGATCCATGCGGCCAAAAATTACGGCGTCGTCGGCCATGGCGTGTCGCTGTCGCAGGCGCAGACCGATCTCGCCCGCGAGCGCATCCGCGCCGAAGGGCTGCAGGACCGCATCACCATCGAGATCAAATCCTATGCGGAACTCAAAGGCTCCTTCGACAAGATATCGTCGATCGGCATGTTCGAGCATCTCGGCCTCGCCAACCACGCCAGCTATTTCAAGACCATCCATCGCTTGCTGAAGCCCGGCGGCATCTATCTGCACCACGCCATCACCAGGCGCAGCAAGGGCGACTTGAAGAAAACCTTGCGCAAGGGGCCGGAGTTCAAGGCGCTGCTCAAATACATTTTCCCAGGCGGCGAACTCGACACGATCGGCATGACGCTGGGCAATCTGGAGGCGCATGGCTTCCTGGTCTACGACGTCGAGAATCTGCGCGAGCACTATGCGCGCACCTGCCGGCTGTGGGCCGAGCGGCTGCAGGCTCGCTTCGACGAGGCGGTCGCCGAAGTCGGCGATGCCAAGGCACGGCTGTGGCTGCTTTATCTCACCGGCTGCTCGATCACCTTCGAGCGCGCCTCGGCGCAGATTTTTCAGACCGTCGTCACCAAACGCGCACGCGGCCCGAGCGGGCTGCCGCCGACACGGGCGGATCTGTATCGGTAGAGATAGGATTCGGGGCCGAACCCCACGCTTTCCAAGGTCTGCGATTCGCTGCCTCGCGGTAGAGGCCTACACGAACCGCATCGGCGCGCCGATCTCGACGCGGGCAGGCCTGTCCACAGTGCAATAGACGCCGAGATTATGGGCGTTGTGGCGGACCAGATTGCGCAGGATGCCGGGATCGTGGTCGAAGCCGTCCTGGCTGATGATGGTGAAGCCGCAGCGGCGGCACGGCTCCGAGACGGTCACCAGCAGGTCGCCGATGGCAAGCTTGCGGCCAATCCATTCGGTCTCGGGAAACGAGCTTTCGACCGCCGCCATGTCGATAACGATGTTGGGGCGGAAGCGGCGCGGATCGGGAATGCCTTCGGGGTGCAGCGCCTTGAGCCGCGCCAGCGATGCGGTGGTCAAGAGATGGATCGGCGCTTTGCGGTAGCGCGCCGCGGTGAGCGGGCCGGTGTAGCCGGGGGCGTTGTCCTGGCTGAACGGCCGGATCGAGGCGGCGAAGCCGAGATAGGTCGAGACGGCGCTGTCGCATTCAGCGCCCGGCGCTACCAGCCAGTCGCCGTCGGGAACGGCGATCTCCAGCTTGCGGTCCTTGCTCAGCCGGGTGCGGATGCGCGGCACCTTGTGCCACTTGGCGTCGCGGTCGGGCCGCGCGATCTCATTGTCCGAGACATCGACAAGGCCGAACAGCCGGTCGCCGTCGATGGTTTCAAGGCCGACCGAAATGGCGTCCTGGCGTTCGCCGGCAAGCGAACTTGCAGGGTAACGCCAGAGCTCCGTGACTGCGCCCAGTGCAGCCATCAAATCCCCTCAGCCCTTCTTGTTCTGGCGGTTGGCGATCAGATCATCGACCACGGCCGGATCGGCCAGTGTCGAGGTATCGCCGAGTGCGGAAAAATCGTCCTCGGCGATCTTGCGCAGGATACGGCGCATGATCTTGCCGGAGCGGGTTTTCGGCAGTCCGGGCGCGAACTGCAGCTTGTCGGGCGAGGCGATGGCGCCGATCTCCTTGCGGACATGGGCCACGAGCTCCTTGCGCAGTTCCTCGCTCGGCTCCACGCCTTTCATCAAGGTAACGTAGCTGTAGATGCCCTGGCCCTTGATGTCGTGGGCATAGCCGACGACAGCTGCTTCCGACACCTTCTCATGGCTGACGAGCGCCGATTCGACCTCGGCCGTTCCCATGCGGTGGCCGGAAACGTTGATGACGTCGTCGACGCGGCCAGTGATCCAGTAATAGCCATCGGCGTCCCGGCGACAGCCGTCTCCGGTGAAGTATTTGCCCTTGTAGGTGGAGAAATAGGTCTGCACGAAGCGGTCGTGATCGCCATAGACCGTGCGCATCTGGCCGGGCCAGGAATCGGCGATGCAGAGATTGCCGTCGGCCGCCCCTTCCAGCACCTTGCCTTCGCCGTCGACCAGCTGCGGCTCGATGCCGAAGAAGGGCCGCGTCGCCGAACCCGCCTTGAGGTCGGTGGCGCCGGGCAGCGGCGTGATCAGGATGCCGCCGGTCTCGGTCTGCCACCATGTGTCGACGATCGGCACCTTGCCGTTGCCGACGATGTTGAAATACCACTCCCAAGCTTCCGGATTGATCGGTTCGCCGACCGAGCCCAGCACGCGCAGCGACTTGCGCGAGGTCTTCTTCACCGGTTCGTCGCCGGCGCCCATCAGCGCGCGCAGTGCCGTCGGCGCGGTGTAGAAGATGTTGACCTTGTGCTTGTCGATGACTTCCCAGAAGCGCGACTGCGAGGGGTAATTCGGCACGCCCTCGAACATCAGCGTGGTGGCGCCGTTGGCGAGCGGGCCATAGACGATATAGCTGTGGCCGGTGACCCAACCGACATCGGCGGTGCACCAGTAGATATCGCCATCATGGTAGTCGAAGACATATTGGTGGGTCATCGAGACATAGACGAGATAGCCGGCGGTGGTGTGCAGCACGCCCTTCGGCTTGCCGGTCGAGCCTGAGGTATAGAGGATGAACAGCGGATCCTCGGCCTTCATCTTCTCCGGCTTGCAGTCGCCTTTCACCGTGGCGATCTCGTCATGGTACCAGATGTCGCGTCCCTGGACCCAGCCGGTCTTGCCGCCGGTGCGGCGAACGACGACCACCTTTTCGACCTTGGTGCCGGCCTTGGCGGCGATTTCGATCGCTCTGTCGGTGTTTTCCTTCAGCGGGATCGGCTTGCCGCCGCGCAGGCCTTCGTCGGCGGTGATGACGAAGGTCGACTTGCAGTCATCGATGCGGCCGGCCAGCGCGTCCGGTGAAAAGCCGCCGAAGACGATCGAGTGGATGGCGCCGATGCGGGTGCAAGCCAGCATCGCGTAGGCGGCTTCCGGGATCATCGGCATGTAGATGGTGACGCGGTCGCCCTTCCTGACGCCGTGCTTCTTCATCACATTGGCGAGCCGGCAGACATGCTCGTAAAGTTCGTTGTAGGTGACCTTCTTGTCGTCGTAGGGATTGTCGCCTTCCCAGATGATGGCGGTCTGGTTGCCGCGCTTCTTCAAGTGGCGGTCGATGCAGTTGTAGGAGACGTTGGTTTCGCCGTCCTCGAACCATTTGATCGAGACCTTGCCCTCGAAGGAGGTGTTCTTGACCTTGCTGAACGGCTTGAACCAGTCGATGCGCTTGCCGTGCTTGCCCCAGAACTTGTCCGGATTCTTCACGCTGTCAGCATACCATTTGAGGTAGGTGTCATTGTCGATCAGCGCGTTCTTCTTCCACGCCGGCTGGACGCGGTGGATCTTAACCTCGGACATGTCTTCACTTTCCTCCCAAACCACCCCGCCGGCTTGACCACAGCCAGGATCACGGCGACGCAGCCGCGAATTCGGCGGCATTATTAACAGTTCCGCGCTGACGGCAACATTAGACGTTGGATTCGCGTGGCGGGATGCCGCAGCTCCCGTTTCGGTTGTATCAGCACTCGGCAGCGGTCGCTGCTAACTGCATGTTTTCGTGCATAAAACCCGCCTGGGATCAGGAAAATCATAGACAGTTAAGGAACGGCGCGCACAATTCGGTGTTGGGAGGAATGGAGAATCAACTAGGCCAAGGGGCTGTCATGCGCGATCATTCCGAAATGGACCTGATGCTCAAGGGGTATGGCCTGACCACGGCCAAGATTCTGTACCATTTTCCCGACCACCCGCATCTGCTGCAGAGCTTCATCTGGCAGGATTACGATCTGGCGCCGAAGTTTCCGGTGCTGATCAAGTTCATCGAGTTCTGGAAGGCCAGGCTCGACGGGCCGCTGCATTCGATCAGCTACACCCACCAGAAGCTGATCGCGCCGAACGAATGGCGGAAGGTGGATGGGGAGTTCGTGCTGCACTGAGCGGCAGTATAGCTGATCTCCCCCGCAAGGGGGGAGATTGGCAGCTTCAACGTCGTGCGATCACACCGCAGGCGGGTTCAGTCGGGCGAAACCTTCCTGGCGGCGATAAGGGAAGTACGGGTAGGGCGCGGTCACTTCGCTTGCGGCGTCGAGCTTTTTGACCTGCTCCGGCGTCAACGCCCAGCCGACGGCGCCGAGGTTCTGGCGCAGCTGTTCCTCGTTGCGGGCGCCGATGATGACCGAGGACACGGTCGGGCGCCGCAACAGCCAGTTGATGGCGATCTGCGGCACGGTCTTGCCGGTCTCTTCAGCCATCGCATCAAGCGCATCCATGACCCGGTAGAGATGTTGGTCCGCGACCGGCGGGCCGAAATCGGCGGTGTCGTGCAGCCGGCTCTTTTCCGGCAGGGGCTGGCCGCGGCGGATCTTGCCGGTCAGGCGGCCCCAGCCGAGCGGGCTCCACACCAGCGCGCCGATGCCCTGGTCGATACCGAGCGGCATCAGCTCCCATTCATAGTCGCGACCGACCAGCGAGTAGTAGACCTGATGCGCGGCGTAGCGCGGATAAGCATGCTTGTCAGCTTCCGCCAGCGATTTCATCACCTGCCAGCCGGAGAAGTTGGAGACGCCGACATAGCGCAGCTTGCCGGCGCGCACGAGGTCGTCCAGCGTCGACAACACCTCCTCGATCGGCGTGCCGGCATCGAAGGCGTGCAGCTGCAACAGGTCGATGTAATCGGTGCCCATGCGCTTCAGGGCGGCGTCGACGGCTTTGATCAGCCGCGAGCGCGACGAGCCGTAGTCGGCCGGTCCGTCGCCCATCGGCAGCGAAGTCTTGGTCGAGATCAGCACCGCGTCGCGGCGGCCTTTGATGGCTTCGCCAAGCACTTCCTCGGAGGCGCCGTTCGAATAGACATCGGCGGTGTCGAACAGATTGACGCCGGCCTCGAGGCAGATGTCGATCAGCCGCCGCGCTTCCTTGGCATCGCTGTTGCCCCAGGCCCCGAACAGCGGCCCGGAGCCGCCGAAAGTGCCGGCGCCGAAAGAGAGTGCGGGCACTTTCAGGCCCGATGCGCCGAGACGTCGATAATCCATTTTATGCTCCTTGATGATGTCGAAGAAGGATTGCGCGTGATGCTCATGACTGGGCGCAGACCGGCACCCCGATTGTGGGGGCGCGATCGAGGCGCAGCGCCAGGGCAGCGACGCCAAGAGCCGCGACCGGCAGCAAAGCGGCGATCCAGGTTAGTGAGCCGAGGCCGAGGTCATGGGCAATCACCGCGCCGCCAAGCCAAGCGCCGGCGGCATTGCCGAGGTTGAAGGCGGCGATGTTGAAGGACGAGGCGAGGCTCTGGCCCGCGCCTTGCGCCTTTTCCAGCACCCACATCTGCAGCGGCGCCACGGTGGCGAAGGCGGCGGCACCAAGCAGGCCGACATAGATGACGGCCAGGATTTGGCTGTGGACGGCGAAGGTCATTGTGGCCAGCACCAACGCCAGCACCACGAGGCTGCCGAGCACCGCCGGCACCAGCCAGCGGTCGGCGACCTTGCCGCCAAGCAGATTGCCGGCGATAAGACCGCCACCGAAGACGAGCAGGATCGGCGACACGGCGGCTTCCCCAAAACCGGTGATCTCGGTGAGCAGCGGGGCGATGTAGGTGAAGACGGCGAAGACGCCGGCATAGCCGAGCACGGTGGTGGCGAGGCCGAGCAGCACCGGCGTGCGGCGCAGCACTGCGAGGTCGGCGCGCAGATTGGTCTTCTCGGGCGCTTCCTTGCTGCGCGGCACCAGAAGCAGGATGACGGCAAAGGCTGCCAAGCCGACCAGGGTTACGGCCCAGAAGGTGGCGCGCCAGCCGAAGGTCTGGCCGAGCCAAGTGCCGAAGGGCACGCCGAGGATGTTGGCGATAGTCAGGCCGGTGAACATCAGCGCGATCGCCGAGGCTTTCTTGTTGGGCGCGACCAGGCCGGTGGCGACCACCGAGCCGACGCCAAAGAAAGTGCCATGGGCAAAGGCGGTGATGATGCGGGCGCCCATCAGCGTCCAGTAGTCGGGGGCGATCGCACAGGCGAGGTTGCCGAGCGTGAAGATCGCCATAAGGGCCAGAAGGACGGTCTTGCGGGGCCAGTTGCCGGTGGCGATGGTCAAAAGCGGCGCGCCGATGACGACGCCCAACGCGTAGCCCGAAATCAACTGGCCGGCGGCCGAGATCGAGACTCCGAGATCTTTGCTGACATCGATCAGCAGCCCCATGATGACGAATTCGGTGACACCGATGCCGAAGGCGCCGGCAGCGAGGGCGTAGAGAGCAAGAGGCATGGCGGTTTCCAGTTCGAACTCGATGAACGCGACCAGACCCGCGCCCCGACCGCAGAGATCGTGTTGCCATGCCTTGTGAACCAGACTTGCCTTGGGCATATTTCCTGTGAAATAGATTCACAAATGGCCAGACCCGATATCAACCGTTCCGGCGAGATCGAAGTGTTCGTCCGCGTCGTCGAGGCGGGCAGTTTCTCGGCTGCGGCTCGTTCGCTGCGTATGACACCGTCGGCGGTGAGCAAGCTGATCGCGCGACTGGAGGCAAGGCTCGGCGCGCGGCTGGTCACGCGCTCGACGCGCAAGCTGCAGCTGACGCCGGAAGGGACGGCGTTCTATGACAGCGGGGTGCGCATCCTGGCCGATATGGCGGCGGCCGAGCGCGAGGCGGCCGTGGGTGCCGCGCCGCGCGGACGGCTGCGCGTCAACTCCTATGTGCCCTTCGGGGTGCATCGGCTGATCCCGCTGCTGCCTGATTTCCTCGAACGCTACCCCGGGATTTCGGTCGATCTGGTGCTGACCGACAGCGTCATCGATTTGATGGCTGAGCGTGCCGACGTCGCCATCCGCGCCGGGCCGCTCGGCGAGTCGCGGCTGGTGGCGCGCAAGCTCGGGCAAAGCCGGATGACAGTCGTTGCCGCACCGTCCTATCTCAAGACGCATGGCACGCCGCTGGTTCCAGCAGATCTCGACCGGCACAATCGCATGGCTTTCGGCTTTGTCCGGCATGTCGATGGCTGGTCGTTTGTCGATGCAACCGGGAACGCCGTCATGGTGCCGATCACCGGAAACACGCTGGTCGGCGATGGCGAGTCGATGCGGTTGATGGCGGTCGGCGGCGCCGGCATCGCCCGGCTGGCACACTGGCATGTGGCCGATGACATCGCGGCGGGGCGGCTGACGGCGCTGCTGGAGGATTTCAATCCGGGCGACGAGGAGCCTACCCACGCCGTCTATGTCGGCCAGGGCCGGCATTTGCCC
Source organism: Mesorhizobium sp. M0514 (assembly GCF_040321145.1). Taxonomy (NCBI): domain Bacteria; kingdom Pseudomonadati; phylum Pseudomonadota; class Alphaproteobacteria; order Hyphomicrobiales; family Phyllobacteriaceae; genus Mesorhizobium; species Mesorhizobium sp. M0514. The sequence goes on along the minus strand of NZ_JAMYQZ010000012.1, from coordinate 59,867 downwards.
GCACGGGTGCGGGCGTTTCTCGACTTTCTGGTCGAGAGCGTGCGGATGAGCTGAAAAGACGTTGGGGAGCCAGATGACCCCCCAAGCATCAGGCGACAGCGATGACTATTTCTTCGGGGTGAACGGCGCCGGGCGGCGACCGGCGCCCTGACGCTCCAGCATCCAGCCGGGATATTCGGCCGGCAGCGCGCTGACCTCATCCAGTTTGGCGAGATCGTCGGCGTCGAGCTTCACCTCGGCCGCGGCTAGGTTCTGCTCGAGCTGCTCCATGCGGCTGGCGCCGATGATGACGCTCATGACGAAAGGTTTGGCCAGGACATAACCGAGCGCGACCGTAGCGACGCTGACATCGTGCTTTTTGGCGATGTCGCGCATGACGGCGACGGCTGCCCAGGCGCGGTCCTCATCGACCGGCGGGAAGTTGAAGGCGGCGCGGCGGCCCTCGCCATTGCCGGGCGCGCCGGGACCGTATTTGCCCGACAGCAGGCCGCCGGCCATCGGCGACCAGACCATCAGGCCGAGCTTTTCCTCGTTGATGAGCGGCACGATCTCACGCTCGAGATCGCGGCCGGCGATCGAGTAATAGGACTGGATGGTCTCGAAGCGGGAGAACCCCTTGCGCTCGGCAATGCCCAGAGCCTTGGCGATGCGCCATGCCTGCCAGTTGGAGACGCCGACATAGCGAACCTTGCCGCTGGCAACCAGGTCATCAAGTGCCCGTAGCGTCTCGTCGATCGGCGTCACCGTATCGGTGCCGTGCAACTGATAGAGGTCGATATGGTCGAGCTGCAGCCGCTCCAGGCTGCCCTCGACCGAATCCATGATGTGGCCTCGCGAAGAGCCGCGCTCGTTCGGGCCCTGGCCCATGGCGCCATGCACCTTGGTGGCAATGACGACGTCCGAGCGCTTGACGCCGAGATCCCTGAGCGACTGGCCGAGCAGGCGCTCGGACTGGCCGAAGGAGTAGACGTCGGCGGTGTCGAAGAAATTGACGCCGGCGGCGATCGAACGGCCAACGATGTCGTTGACGCCCTTCTGGTCGAGGCTGGCGATCAGACCCCATTGGGCATTCTCGCCGGCGGCGCCGAAGGTCATTGTGCCGAGGCAGAGTTCGGAGACGAACATCCCCGTATTTCCGAGTTGATTGTAGCGCATGGTGGCAGCTCCAGAAGATTTGGTGATTACGCAAAGCAAATAGGAACGGTACGTTTCGTTTCCAGTGGTGGCGTAATCGACCGGATGCATCTGGCCCCATAGAACTCGTCAACCGTGGCGAGATGCGCGAGGCGATGTTTGTGTCGAAAATCTATCAGAATTCCACGGGTCGGATCATCGTCTCTGAGCGGCGGTTGACCTCCTCGACGAAATCGTCGTCCCATGCGGGACCGGAGAGGAGATATTCCGCAAGCGAAGGCTTTGCGCCGATCAGTTGGTCATAGTCATCAGGAGACAACACGACGGCAGCTGGCTTTCCGCGCAAGGTGATGGTTTGCGGCCCTTCTTCGCGCGCCTGTCGCACAAGCTTCGAAAGATTGTTTCGTGCGTCCCTGAGGTGCCAGTCCAAGAAGAATAGTCCTCGCTAACTCGGCCGGATGTGCTCGATACATTAGCTCGAAAAATCGGGGATCGACAGGTGTCTCGCGAAGCCGACGACTACCGGCTCCCAAAAATCGCCGAGCCGACCCGGACGCTGGTGGCGCCGAAGGCGATCGCGGTCTCGTAGTCGCCGGACATGCCCATCGACAGTTTGGCGACGCCGGCCTCCTTGCCGAGCTTTTCCAGCAGGGCGAAATGCGGGCCGGGATTCTCGTCCGCCGGCGGGATGCACATCAGGCCTTCGATGGCGAGGCCGTGGACATCGCGGCAGCGGGCAACGAAGGCAACGGCGTCGCGCGGCTCGATGCCGGCCTTTTGCGGCTCCGAGCCGGTATTGACCTGGACATAGAGTTTTGGTGCACGGCCTTGCCTAGCGATCTCCTTGGCGAGTTCGGCGGCGATCTTCTCGCGGTCGACGGTCTCGATGACGTCGGCGAGCGCGACGGCTTCCTTCGCCTTGTTCGACTGCAGCGGGCCGATCAGATGCAGCTCGATGTCGGGGAATTCAGTTTTCAGCGCCGGCCATTTGCCTTGCGCCTCCTGCACCCGGTTTTCGCCAAAGACGCGCTGGCCGGCCTCGATGACCGGGCGGATGGCGTCGGCCTCAAAAGTCTTCGACACAGCAACCAGCGTCACGGAGCCGGCGTCGCGGCCGGCCTCGCGCTCGGCGGCAGCGATCCTCGTCCTGACGGCGAAAAACTGTTCGACGGCGCTCGCCATGCCTATATCCTGCCTGTCTTTCTAGCCCTCGCCGGCTCACCGCAGTTGACGGGTCCGGCAATCCATGGTGAACACCGCCACGACATTTACCTTGGCCACCGGGCCTTGTCCGGCGGTCTGCGCCTGCTTTTAAGTGAAAATCATCCGATGGCAACCGAACGATACAATCCGCGCGCGTCAGAGCCCAAATGGCAGAAGGCCTGGGCCGAAAAGAAGCTGTTCGAAGCGCAGAACGACGACCCGAAGCCGAAATACTACGTGCTGGAGATGTTCCCCTATCCCTCGGGGAAGATCCATATCGGCCACACCCGCAACTACACGATGGGCGACGTGGTGGCGCGCTACAAGCGGGCCAAGGGTTTCAACGTGCTGCACCCTATGGGCTGGGACGCTTTCGGCATGCCGGCCGAAAATGCGGCGATGCAGAACAAGGTCCATCCCAAGGAATGGACCTACGCCAACATCGCCGCCATGCGCGAACAGCTCAAGATGATGGGCCTGTCGCTGGACTGGACGCGTGAGTTCGCCACCTGCGACGTCGACTATTACCACCGCCAGCAGATGCTGTTCCTCGATTTCGTCGAAAAGGGGCTGGTGACGCGCAAATCCTCCAAGGTCAACTGGGACCCGGAGGACATGACGGTGCTCGCCAACGAGCAGGTCATCGACGGCCGTGGCTGGCGCTCGGGCGCGCTGGTCGAACAGCGCGAGCTGACGCAGTGGTTCTTCAAGATCACCGACTACGCGCAGGACCTGCTGGACTCGCTGAATGGTCTCGGCGAGTGGCCGGAAAAGGTCAAGCTGATGCAGCAGAACTGGATCGGCCGCTCGGAAGGGCTGCTGATCCGCTGGCCGCTGGCCGCTCCGGTTGGCGATGCGAAGGAACTGGAGGTCTACACGACCAGGCCCGACACCATTTTCGGCGCGTCGTTCATGGCGGTTGCCGCCGACCATCCGCTGGCCAGGAAGGCCGCCGAGAACAATGTCGAGCTGGCCAAGTTCATCGACGAGGTCCGTCACATGGGCACCTCGGTGGCTGCGCTTGAGACGGCCGAGAAGAAAGGCTTCGACACCGGCATCCGCGTCGTCCATCCGTTCGATGACTCGTGGACGCTGCCGGTCTATGTCGCCAATTTCGTGCTGATGGAATACGGCGCCGGCGCCATATTCGGCTGCCCGTCCGGCGACCAGCGCGACCTCGACTTCGCCAACAAATACGGCCTGCCGGTGATCCCGGTGGTGATGCCCGAAGATGCCGACGCCAAGACCTTCCAGGTCACGGAAGAGGCCTATGTCGACGATGGCGTGATGATCAATTCGCGCTTTCTCGACGGCATGAAGCCGGAGCAGGCGTTCGACGAGGTCGCGAAACTGCTGGAGCAGAAGACCATCGGCGGCCGGCCGATGGCCGTGCGCAAGGTCAACTTCCGCCTGCGCGACTGGGGCATTTCGCGGCAACGTTATTGGGGTTGTCCGATCCCGATGATCCATTGCGAGGATTGCGGCGTGGTGCCGGTGCCGAAAGCCGACCTGCCGGTCAAGCTGCCCGACGACATCGAGTTCGACCGTCCCGGCAATCCGCTCGACCGTCACCCGACCTGGCGGCATGTGAAATGCCCGCAATGCGGCAAGGATGCGCGGCGTGAGACCGACACGATGGACACGTTCGTCGATTCGTCGTGGTATTTTGCGCGCTTCACCGCGCCCTGGGCCAATGAGCCGACCGAGCCGAAGGCTGCCGATGACTGGCTGGCAGTCGACCAGTATATTGGCGGCATCGAGCACGCGATCCTGCATCTGCTCTATTCGCGCTTCTTCACCCGCGCCATGCGCGCAACCGGTCATCTCGACCTCGCCGAGCCATTCAAGGGCCTGTTCACGCAAGGCATGGTGGTGCACGAGACCTACCGCGTCGGCGGTGCGTCGAACAATGGCCGCTGGCTGTCGCCAGCTGAGGTCAGGATCGAGGATGCCGGCGGCACGCGCCGCGCCATCGAGATCGCTACCGGCGAAGAGGCAGCGATCGGCTCGCTCGAAAAGATGTCGAAGTCGAAGAAGAACACGGTGAGCCCGGAAGACATCACCGACGGCTACGGCGCCGACACCGCACGCTGGTTCATGCTGTCGGATTCGCCGCCCGAGCGCGACGTCGAATGGACAGACGATGGCGCCGCCGGCGCGCATCGCTTCATCCAGCGCGTCTGGCGCCTGGTGTCGATCGCCGCCGAGACGCTCGATGGCGTCAAGCCACAGGCGGCGCAGGATGGCGAGGCCGGTGCCGTTTCCAAGGCCGCGCACAAGATCCTGAAAGCGATCGGCGAGGATATCGAGAAGCTCGGCTTCAACCGAGCCATCGCCCGCATCTACGAACTTGCCAATGCCTTGAACACGCCGCTCAACGACGTTGCCGAGGGCAAGGCCGATGCGGCGCTGAAAGGCGCCTGCCGCGAGGCGGTGGAGATCCTTGTGCATGTGGTCGCGCCGGTCATGCCGCATCTGGCCGAAGAGTGCTGGCACACGCTCGGCGGCACCGATCTGGTCGCCGAACGGCCATGGCCGGTCTACGACCCGGCGCTGGTGGTCGACAACGAGATCGTGCTGCCGGTTCAGGTCAACGGCAAGAAGCGCGGCGATTTGACAATTGCCCGCGACGCGGACCAAGGTGCGGTCGAAAAAGCGGTTCTGGCTCTCGACTTCGTGCAGAAAGCGCTGGAAGGTAAGGCGCCCCGCAAGGTGATCATCGTGCCGCAGAGGATCGTCAATGTCGTTGCCTGATTTCAAAAAGACGGGGCTTGACTTCGGAAAGACGACGCATGTGCTGCGCCGCACCGCGCTCTGCGGGCTGGTGGCCTCGATGACGCTGGTTTCGGCCTGCACTGTCAGGCCGCTCTATTCGAGCGCGCCGCTGACGGCAGGCTCGACTGTCAGCGCGTCGGCGGAGCTCGCCTCGATCGCGGTCAAGCCGGTCAAGACCCGCTATGCCCAGCAGGTCCGCAACAATCTGATCTTCGCCTTCGGCCAGGGTGCCGGCGAGACGACGGCACCGGTCTACATGCTCGATCTCGGTGTCACCGAACTGGTCGAATCGGCCGCGGTGGTGCAGATTCAGACCGACGAAGACGAGCCGACGGCAGGCACGGTGACGCTGACCGCAAACTATGTGCTGACCGATGCCAGGACCGGCGTGGTGATCGCCACCGGCAAGCGGTCGATCCCATCATCCTTCGACAAGCCGACGCAGGAGTTCGCCTCCTACCGGGCGCAGCTCGACGCCGAGAACCGCGCCGCACGCGAACTGGCTGAAATGGTGAGCCTGTCGGTCGCCCAGGACTTGGTCAGGCACGGCAAGAAGGCCTGAGCGTTTCCTAGCCTTGCCAACTCGACTTTAGCAGTCCGCAATAAAAAGGCCGGTTTCCCGGCCTTTTTGTAGCGAACCCGATCTCAGCCGATCTTCTGGCCGGTCTTGGCCCAGTCGGCAGCGAACTGATCCAGGCCCTTGTCGGTCAACGGGTGCTTGACCAGCGCCTTCAGCGTCGCGGCCGGCGCGGTAACGACATCGGCGCCGATCAGGGCTGCCTGCTTGACGTGGTTCACGGTGCGAACCGAAGCGACGAGGATCTCGGTGTCGAAATCGTAATTGTCGTAGATCTGCCGGATCTCCTGGATCAGCTCCATGCCGTCCGCGCCGGTATCGTCGACGCGGCCGACGAAGGGCGAGATGAACGAGGCGCCGGCCTTGGCCGCCAGCAGCGCCTGGTTGGCCGAGAAGCACAGCGTTACATTGACCATGCGGTTCATCTCGGTGCGGATCGTCTTGCAGGCGCGCAGGCCGTCGAGCGTCAGCGGCACCTTGATGCAGACATTGTCGGCGATCTTGGCCAGGATGTTGGCCTCGGCCATCATGTCCTTGTATTCGACCGCAACGACCTCGGCCGAAACCGGGCCCTTGACGATGTCGCAGATCTGCTTGGTGACCTCGGCGATCTTGCCGCCGGATTTCAGGATCAGCGAGGGATTGGTGGTCACGCCGTCGAGCAGCCCCAGGTCGTTCAGTTCCTTGATGTCCTTGATGTCAGCGGTGTCGACAAAAAATTTCATGGGGGTCTCCTGAAAGATTTCCATGTGCATGCCATGCACATTCGGGGTTGCCCTTTGATCTAGACCAAAGTCGGGGCAAGGTCACGCCCGATGATCGAAGATTCGCCCTTTGTCGCAGCCGCGCCGGTGCTGGTGCCGATGCCGGCCGAACGGCCCTACACCTACGCTTTGCCTGCCGGCGTGCGCGTGGTGCCGGGCTCGATCGTGCGCGTGCCGCTCGGCCCGCGCCAGGTTGCCGGCATCGTCTGGGATGGTGCGGTCGAGAATATCGACGCCAAAAAGCTGCGCCCGATCGAACAGGTCTTCGACTGCCCGCCGATCGACCGCGGCATGCGCCGCTTTGTCGACTGGCTGGCGCAGTACACGCTGTCGCCGCCCGGCATGGTGGCGCGCATGCTGTTGCGCGCGCCGGAGGCGTTCGATCCCGAACCATGGATCGAGGGCCTGCAGCGGACCCTCGTCATGCCCGACCGGATGACGGATGCCAGGACGCGCGTGCTGGAGACGGCGGAAGGGGGGCTTGCCTGGACGCGATCCGGCCTGGCGCACGCGGCGGGCGTGTCGTCGACGGTGGTCGAGGGGCTCAAGGCGCAAGGCGTGTTCGAGACAGTGATGATCCCGCCTCGACCGGTGGTCGCCGCGCCCGATCCCTCCTACGCCATGCCGGAGCTGATGCCGGACCAGGCAGACGCGGCCGCCATGCTGCGCGCCAATGTCACGGCCGCTGCTTTCAACGTCACGCTGCTCGACGGCGTCACCGGCTCGGGCAAGACGGAAGTTTATTTCGAAGCGGTGGCGGCAGCCCTGGACCAGGGCAGGCAGGTGCTGATCCTTTTGCCGGAGATCGCGCTGACGCATGCCTTCCTCGAACGCTTCCAGCAGCGCTTCGGCGCCAAGCCGGCGGAATGGCATTCCGACCTGCCGCCCCGAATGCGCGAAAAGGTCTGGCGGCAGGTGGCGGAAGGCGGCGTGCGCGTCGTTGCCGGGGCGCGTTCGGCGCTGTTCCTGCCGTTCCGCGAGCTCGGGCTGATCGTCGTCGACGAGGAGCACGACCCCGCCTACAAGCAGGAGGATCGCGTCTTCTACAATGCGCGCGACATGGCGGTGGTGCGCGGCCATATCAGCGGCTTCCCGGTGGTGCTGGCGTCGGCGACGCCATCGGTCGAAAGCCGGGTCAATGCGCAGCAGGGCCGCTACAGCAGGGCGGTGCTGTCGGCGCGCTTTGCCGAAGCCGCGCTTCCCGATCTCAAGACGATCGACCTGCGGCGCGCGCCGCCGGCCCGGGGCGGCTTTCTGTCGCCGCTGCTGATCGACCAGATGCAACGTACGCTGGAGAAGAAGGAGCAGTCGCTGCTGTTCCTCAACCGGCGCGGCTATGCGCCGCTGACGCTGTGCCGTGTCTGCGGCCACCGCTTCGGCTGCCCGGTCTGTTCGGCCTGGCTGGTTGAGCACCGCTTTCGCGGCCAACTCGTCTGCCATCATTGCGGGCACAATGAGAAGCGGCCGGAGGCTTGTCCGGAATGCGGCACGCTCGACCATCTGGTCGCCTGCGGGCCTGGCGTCGAGCGGATAGCTGAAGAAGTCGTGGCGCATTTCCCCGACGCGCGCACGATCGTCCTGTCGTCCGATTTGATGGGTGGAGTGCGCCGGCTGCGTCTGGAGCTCGAGGCCATTGCCAATGGCGAGGCCGACATCGTCATCGGCACGCAGCTGGTCGCCAAGGGCCATAACTTTCCCAACATGACGCTGGTCGGTGTCGTCGATGCCGATCTCGGCCTCGCCAATGGCGATCCGCGCGCCGCCGAACGGACCTTCCAATTGCTCAGCCAGGTGACTGGACGCGCCGGCCGCACCGGCAAGAAGAGCCTCGGCCTGCTGCAGACTTTCCAGCCGGACCATCCGGTGATGCGGGCGATCGTCTCGGGCGATCCCGAGGCCTTTTACGAACGCGAGATCACTGAGCGCGAACGGGCAGCCCTGCCGCCCTTCGGCAGGCTTGCCGGCGTCATCGTCAGTGCGGTGACGCGGGCCGAGGCCGAAGGCCACGCGCGCGGCCTGCGCCGTGCAGCACCCCAGGCCAGCGACCTGTTCGTGCTCGGCCCGGCCGAGGCGCCGCTGTCGCTGCTTGGTGGGCGCCATCGTTTCCGCTTGCTGATCCAGGGTGAAAAGCGCGCCGACATCCAAGGCTTCATCCGCACCATGCTGGCCGAAGGGCCGAAGCAGCGCGGCTCGGTTCGCGTGCAGGTCGACATCGATCCGCAGAGCTTCTTGTAAGCACAAAGGCTGACGACGCCGCCGGCTGCCCTATGCCGTTTTGTCAAGAAAGCTCAACATCTTAGCGCCCGCTAAAATACGTTCTGCTCATATGCACAGCCCCCGTCCGTTGCGGAACAATCCTGATCAAAGAACTCATGAAATAAATGTTGACTCCTTTTGTCATGAATTATAACTGGGCCTTTCCGCTCTGGCACTGGGGACCAGGGCATGGATGGGGGCAGCATGCGCAGATTTTACAGTTCACTTCTTTGGTCATCGGCTTTGGGTTGGTCGATCCTGGCAGGCGCGGCATTTGCCCAGGAAGCCGCCCCGACAGGCAAGCAGGAAGCCACGGTGCTCGACCAGATCCTGGTCACCGGCCGCAATGAAAGGTCCATTTCCAGCGTTGCCCAGTCGGTCCAGGTCGTGGAACGGCAACAGGTCGAGGAAGCCGCGCAGGAAAATATCGACGCCGCGACCCTGATCAGCCGCATCGTCCCCGGCTACGCGCCACGCAACCAGACCATTTCCGGCGCTTCGGAAACCTTCCGCGGGCGCAGTCTTCTCATCATGGTCGACGGTGTGCCGCGCAACACACCGCTGCGGGACGTCTCACGCATCCTGTCGATGATCGACCTGAATTCGGTCGAGCGCATCGAAGTCATCAATGGCGCGTCCAGCCTTTATGGCGCCGGCGCCACCGGCGGCACGATCAACTTCATCACCAAGCGCGGCGACAGCGACAAGCCGAAGGTGACGGTGCGCACCGGCGTCACCGCCTTCACCGAAAACCCCGGCAAGTCGGCCGGGCCAAGCACCAGTGTCTCGGTCGAGGGCAAGAAAGGCGATTTCGACTATTTCTTCTCGGCGTCCGGTGATCTGTCGCGCCGCACCTATGACGGCCACGGCAACGAGATGGCTTCCGACGCCATGCTTGGGCAAGGCGGCGGCGACCGCACCGGCACGGGCAATCTCTTCGGCGTGGCCGGCTACCAGTTCGATTCCAGGCGCTTCGAGGCCAGCGTCGACTGGACCTATGCTAACCAGAAGCCGGACTGGTTCACCGATTACACGACCAATCCCGTCTCCCCGGATTTCGGCGATCCCTATGAAGGCAAGCCGCTGAAGGAAGATTCGAAATATCTGACCGCCAAATACACCGACAGCGACTTCGCGCTCGGAAACCTCGAGGTCAAGGCGTTCTACAACGACATCTTCAAGCAGTCGCCCTTTACCAAATTCTCGGCCGTCAACAGCCAGGTGTATTTACCGACGAACCCGACGCGGCCGGTGATCCTGCCGCCGGGTACGGACCCGACCGCCGACTTCAACCAGACGGCGCTGCAATCGCGGCGCAGCGGCGTCAACCTGACCGTCAACACGCCGATGGACTTTATCACTCAGGGCAGCACACTGACCTGGGGCGCCGACTACGTTTTCGATGCCACCGATCAGCAGCTGACCAACGGCCAGGACGCCATCTCGCCCACGACCCAGAACTCGGTTGCCTTGTTTGCGCAGGGCGAAATTTCGGTAACGGATCGCTTTCGCATCAGCGGCGGCGCGCGCTACGACCAGTTTTATCTCAACGTTGAAGACTTCACCCGGCCTGCCGCTGCCGTTCTGCTAGGCCGGAACATTATCGGCCTGCCGGCGATCCAGGTGACCGGCGGCTCGTTCGACTACGACGCCGTCACCTTCAACGCCGGCGCCGTCTACGATCTGACCGAAAGGATGCAGCTTTTCGGCAATTTCTCGCAAGGCTACAGCCTGACCGACATTGGCGGCTTCACCCGCCGGGCCGGGTTGAACTCCAACGCCGAAACCTGCGACGCCTATGGCACCGCCATCCGGCCGCTGCTGCCATGCACCAACGCGCCGGATTACGCGATCAGCTATGCCGATATCGCGCCTGAACCCCAGCTGGTGAACACCTGGGAAGCCGGTCTGCGCGGCGATTGGGGCGACTATCGCGGCGGCGTCAGCACCTATCTGTCGACCTCGGACAACGGCGTCAGCTACGACATCGTCAACAACCGGGTATCGCAGCAGAAGGAACGTATCTGGGGCGTCGAAGCCAATCTCGAGGCAGACCTCAGCGGCATGTTCACGCTGGGCGGATCGGTCGGCTATGTCGAAGGCAAATACGACGCGGATCGCGACGGCCACATCGAAGCGAACGAGTATCTGCCGAACAACCGTGTCCCCTCGACCTACAAGGGCCTGGTCTATCTCACCACCCGTTTCGAGAACGAGCTGACCCTGCGCAGCGAGTTGGAGCTGTTTTCCGGACGCGACCGCATCGCCACCCAGGAACTGGACGGTGCAGCACTGGTCAATCTCGCCGTCTCGAAGACGTTCGGCAATGAAAGCGTGCTGAACCTTGCCGTGCGCAATGTGTTCGACACCTACTACATCAACCCTTCCGCATCGGCGACCCGCGGCGCCGACGTTCCGGGTCTGGGACGTTCGGTTGCGTTGTCCTACCAGATCACATTCTGAGGGGCGGCGGTGGCGGTGTCTCTCCAACGAAACGGTGCATTAGTCTCGCTGCTGGCAGAAGCGCCAGCCGATCCGGCGGATGGCGCGCGCTATATCGAGGCGCTCGGCCGCCTTTCGCAGGAACGGGAGCCGTTCGTGCTCCTGGTCGATATCCGCATCGAGATCGCGCTGAGCGACGCCCAGCGCAAGGCGCAAAACCTCTGGTACAAGGCGGAACGCGAGCAGCTCGAAAAAGCCTGCCGCGCCTGTGCGCTGGTGCGCCCCGCCGCCGACGAGAACATGCAGCGCGTCTGGCAAAGCCTGTTCGGCTTTCCAGTGCTCGTCACCCGCAGCCGGGCGGAGGCCGGCGCCTTCCTGAACGGTTACGCACCGAAGGACTATGACGAATGAGCGCCGACGCAGACAGGCTGGCGCCTGCTGGGCTTTCGCGCTTGCGGCTTTTCGTCGTCCTGGCCTGTCTCTATCTGGCGCAGGCCGTCCCGAGCTATCTGTTTGCCGCGGCGATCCCGCCGATCCTGCGTGAGCAAGGCGTGTCGCGCACCGCCATCGGCATGATGGCGCTGCTGATGCTGCCGCTGGTGCTGAAATTCCTGTGGGCGCCGCTGGTCGATCGCTTTCGGCCAGTGGTCCGCGCCCATCGCGCCGGCTGGGTCATCATCACCCAGATCGGCGTCATCGCCGGCATCGCGGCCATGCTTTGGATCGAGCCGACGGATGTCGCCGGTATCTTTGCCGTCGGCCTTGTCGTGAGCCTGTTGATGTCGACCCAGGACATCGCCACCGACGGCTACGCGGCCAAATATCTCGACCCGAAGGACAGGCCGATCGGCAATGCGATCCAGGGCGGCGCCGTCGCGCTCGGCGTCGTTCTCGGCGGCACGCTCGGCCTGTTGGCTTATCATCATGCCGGCTGGCAAACCATGGTGGCCATGGTGGCCGCGTTGTCCATCATCCCGCTGGTCGCCGCCTTCGCCATGCGCGAGACCGATCCCGTCGCCAGCGCGCCGCAGGCGGCCATCGACCGCCCCTCGATCCTGCGCTTTCTGCGCCGGCCGGAGGCACGCCAGATCCTGTGGATCGCGCTCATCTACCGCGCCAGCGAGGGGCTGGTGAAGTCGATGGAAGGCTCCTATCTCGTCGATGCCGGCGTGCCGCTCGATATCATCGGTTATCTCTCGGGCGGTGCCGCGCTCACCGTCGGGCTCGGCGGCTCGGCGCTGGCGGCGTGGCTGCTGCACAACAGGGGCGCCCCCTCGGTGCTCGGCCTGCTCGGCGCGCTGCGAACCATCTGCTTCCTGATCTTCGCGCTGCACGCTTTCGGCGCTATCGCCGGCTTCTGGCCGATCTTCGGCGCCTCGTTCCTGCAGACGCTGGTGCGCTACATGGAGATCGTGGCGCTCTACAGCCTGTTCATGTCCGTCACGTCGTCGGACCAACCCGGCACCGATTTCACCATCCTGTCCTGCGCCCAGCTCATCGTCTACCTCGTCGGCTCCATGCTTGCCGGCCGCCTTGCCGACATGCTCGGCTACTCCGCGTTGTTCACCCTGGCGACAGTGCTGTCGGGCATCGCCGTGGTGGCGACCTATCGCATGCTGAATGCCCATTTCGCCGATGCCGCAAAGACCCAGCCAGGAACGCCGATGCCGCTGCCGGAGGTCGCCGAATGAGCGCGGGTTCGCTAGTGCTTATGAACCATGGCTGCAAGACCGGCGGCGGCCAGAGCCAGCGCCGCGCAGCCGGCCAGCGGCGCAAAGGGCCAGAGCGTGAAGGCGAAGCCGCCGGCCAATGCGCCGATGCTCTGGCCGAGCACATGGGTGCTGGTGAGCCAGCCGGCCGCCGCGCCCTGCTCGCCGGGCTCCAGGCGCTTCATCAGCCAGGCGGTGTAGCCGGGTGTAGCCAGGGCAATGCCGGCCGCTGCCACCACCAGAGACGCTGCCGAGGCAACATGGCTGGCCGTGACGGCCAGCGCCGTCATGCCGACGCAAACCATGAGACAGCCGACGATGACGCTGTTGCGCTCCGCCAGCCGCAGGCGCGCCATGAGCAGTCCCTGGACCAGAACCATGACGACGGCGACCAGCATCAGGGCCAGGCCGGTCAACGTCGTGGCCTGCGTCGCACCAAGGCCAAAACGCTGCTGGGTCATCGGGCCGAGCATCATCTGCACCTGTCCGAAGCCGAGCGTCAGGCACAAGCCCATCGCCAGGCAAGGCAGAGCGCGGCGATCGAAGGGCGATATTCCACGGCCGACGTCGGCCGCCCTGCCGTCGGTCCGTCCGCCGGCTTCCCCTTTGCCCCGCGCGAGCCACAGCAACAGCGGGCTGAACAGGAACAGGATGGGCGGCAGCAGCGGCGACAGGACGGCAGCCGTTGCCGCCAGCGCGCCGGCCAGCCGCCCCATGCTGACGCCGGCGCCAAGCAGTCCCAGCGCGGCCTGTCGCCTGTCATCGGCAGCCGAGCGGCTGGCCCAGACCTGCGCCGTCGGCATGACGCCGGACGCGGCAAAACCGTACACGGTTCGCGAAAGCATCAGCAAAGCGATGCCCAGCGCGGCTCCCGTGCCGGCCATCAGCAGAATGGCGAACACCGCCTGGCCGGCCAGCATGGCGAGGCCGAGCAAGCGCAGCAGCCTGGCATGGCCAAGCCGCTCGCCCATGCGACCCCACAGCGGCGAGCCGACCAGAAAGGCCGCCGCGCCGACAGCAGTTGCCGCGCCGATGGCAAACGTGTCGAGCCTCAGCCGCTCCATCACCAGGGGAACGAGCGATACGAAGGCCGACTGGCCGAAGCCGATTGCCGAGACCGCGGTTGCCAGGCGGCGCAGAAGCGAAGATCGATTATTCATACGGGTCGTCACAAGACCAAGCTTATTTCTTGTTTAGAATAGATAATCAACAGAAATGTTTAAAGACGACAACGTATAAATGCAATGCATGCAGTTACTGGGATTTATGGGGGATGCACATGGAACAAGTAAAACCAGAATCTTCCTCTGCATTAAGCCCGTTACTCAATGCGTTGCTGCGGGAATGGGATAGCTGGGAATTCGTCGACGCCAGCCAAACCGGGCTGTTTCGGCCGCAGGCAGCCGTGCTGCGTCTGAATTTCCCTGCCTCGCGCGCGGCGGTGCTCGTCGAGGCGCGGCATCGCTCGAAGGTTGGTTACCACGATTTAGCGATGCCGCTCTGGCGCCTCGATATTAGTAACGAGGGGGCTGATGGCGAAGCGACCGAGATCGACCTTTTCAGCCTTTTGGCGCTGATCCTGGCGGATCCCGACATTGCCGGCCGGGCGACAGCGAAAAGCCGACTGACCTTCCTGCGCCGCAGCCTGGCCAGCATCGCCGCAATCGCTGACGCGACTGCGGCGCGTGGATCGTCGCGGCCCTTCTCCGAAGGCGATCCTGATTTCATCGATGCCGAAAGCGCCCTGCGCTTCGGCCATGCCGTGCATCCGGCGCCGATGAGTCGCGAAGAGTTCACGCACACGGATTCCGCGCGCTTCGGGCATGAATACTGCAATGCGTTCAAACTGCGCTGGTGGGCCGTCGACCCGACCATCCTCACTGGAGGCAGCGTCGAGCCGCTAGATGTCACCGAGATGGTCCGCGGGCTTGCCGCCAGCGATCCGCAGCTGCTTGCTCGGGCTGGCAAGCAACAGGGCAAGGTTCTCGTTCCGATGCATCCGTGGCAGGCCGTACGGCTCATGCTGGAAGACCGCGTCGAGCGCCTGTTTCGCGCCGGTCGTATCGTCGATGTTGGGCTCGGCGGACCAGCGTGGCGGGCCACGACCTCGCTGCGCACGGTTCATTCGTCTGAAGCCGAGTGGATGCTGAAATTCTCGCTCAGCCTGCGCCTGACCAATTCCAGGCGCATCGTCGAGGAGCATGAGTGCCGGCGCGGCCTTTCGGTGCACCGGCTGGTCAAGGGCAAGCTCGGCTATGCCTTGCAGCGGCGCTGCCCGACCATGACGGTGCTGGGTGAGCCCGCCTGGTTCGGCCTGCGTGACGAAGACGGCCGGCTGATGACGGATACCATCGTCTCGTTTCGCGAAAATCCGTTTCGCGGCACGGGCAATCCGCCGGCTGCCGTTCTCGGCGCGCTTTGCGAGCGCCATCCTGGCCGTACCGAAAGCCATCTGTCCGACCTGGTCCACCGTATCGCCCGCGACGAGAAGCGACCTGTCGAGGAAACGGCGCGTTTGTGGTTCGAGCGTTTCCTTCATGCCGCCATCGAGCCGTTTATCGTTGCCTTCTCGGAATTCGGCCTGCTGTTCGGCGCCCATCAGCAGAACCTCGTCGTCGGTCTTTCCGGAGGCTGGCCGAATGCGCTCTATTTTCGCGACTGCCAGGGCACCGGTTATGTCGAGGAATTCCTGCCCAGGCTGCGCGAATTCGTGCCCGAGGCCGGTCAGGCGGGCGATCATGTCTTCCCAGCGGAAGCGGCCGCGAAGCTGTTCGGCTACTATCTGGTCGTCAATGGCGCTTTCGCCGCCGTCGCAGCCCTTGCCGCCGCTGGCCTCACCAACGAAGACGATCTGCTGGCGATATTCCGCCGCTCGCTCGAGCGGCTGGCCGCCACGCCGATGGCTGACCGGTCCTGCGTCGACTATTTGCTCAACGCGCCGACGCTCGCCGCCAAGGGCAATTTCCTGATCGCGCTGCGCGACATCAATGAGAACACCGAAGTGCCCGACCCGCTGGCCGGTTACGTCGAGCTTCCGAACCCCCTGCATGTGAGAGAATACGCATGAACATCGAGGCTGCGAAAAACCGGTCACCCGCCACCGTCGCCGGCAACGAAGGATGGCAGCATCTGGCCTCGGCCGCGGAGCCGCTCGCCATTTGTGCCGGCGATGGCCATGTCAGCCTGGTCAACGCTGAGGGAACAGCGGTGGGACAGGCCCGCATCTCCGACGCGGATGGCCGCCTGCTCATCGACGATGTCGCGTTTATTGGCGGCCGCCTCGACCAACCGCAAATCCTGGCAGGTCTCGTCGACGCCGCGCTGCGCCTGCATCCTTCCTTCGACTGCGCCTTCCTGCCGGCGGCCAAGACGCTGTGGCCAGTTTCGGCGCTGGCCACCGAGACGGTTCCGGGTGGACCGGAACGCGCCGTCATCCATCGCTCGGTCCTGCGCCAGCTGCCGCTGCTGTGGCGCAGCCAGGCCTCGCATGTCACCTATCCGGCATTGATGACCGCTATCGGCCCGCAAGACCGGCTGCCGCCATTGCGCCAACCGCGCCCCTGCGGCCCGATGTACGAACGCTGGATTGCCGAGCTCGGTCTCACCGTGTCGTTGCGTCCGATCGATCGCCGGACCGATCTCGACCTCTTCCATCGCTGGATGAACGATGGCCGTGTCGCCTTCTTCTGGGAACTTGCCCAGAGCCATGAAGAGCTCGACAAATATCTCGCCGAGCAGGAGAGCGATCCGCATATTTTCGGCGTCATCGCCAGCTTCGACGGCGAGCCGACCGGCTATTTCGAGTTCTACTGGGCCAAGGAGGACCGGCTCGGGCCTTATTACGAGCCGCTCGACTGGGATCGCGGCTGGCATGGGCTGATCGGCAATACGCGCCATCTCGGCCGGCCGAAGACGCTGGCTCTGTTCCGTTCCGTCACCCACTATCTGTTCCTCGACGAGCCGCGCACGCAGCGCATCGTCGGCGAGCCACGCGCCGCGCACCAGAAGATGCTGAGCTATTGCGCCGACGCCGCCTACGACAAGGTCAAGGAGTTCGACTTCCCGCACAAGCGCGCGGCGCTGGTCTGCTGCGAACGCGAGCGCTTCTTCCGCGAGGTGCCGCTGTGACGGTGCAGCAACCGATTGCCAAAGCGGAGGAGGCGACACGCTGGGCTGCGATCAACCGCGACGCCGTCGCCAAGGCCATTTCCGAACTGACCTTCGAGGAGTGCCTGTCGCCGCGCGAGCTTTCGCCTGGCCGATGGGAGCTGACGCCCGGCCCCGGCGTGACCTATCGCTTTGCCGCGACGCGGCGCCTGTGGGGCCAGATCGCCGTCCGTCCGGAGACGCTGACCCGCGACGCCGGCATCGAGCTGCCGGTCGACGATGCGGTCGCCTTCTTCGCCGACGCGCGCGAGACGCTCGGCATGTCGCCGGCAACATTCTGCACCTATGCGAAGGAGCTTTACAACACGCTGATGGCCGACATGCGGATCGCCAAGGCGCGCGGCAATCGACCGGCCGCCGATCTAGCCGCGCTGCCGGATACCGAGTTGCAGGCATTGCTCGACGGCCATCCGAAGGCCCCTGCCAACAAGGGACGGCTCGGCTGGGGACGGGACGACTTCGAGCGCTACGCGCCAGAATCGGCTGCCGCATTCCAGCTCTTCTGGCTTGCCGCCGCCAGCGATCGCTGCCTGCTGGCGCTTGACCGCGGGCTCGACGAAGAGGCGCTGCTGCAGGCCGCACTCGGCGACTACGAGCGCGCAAGGCTCGAAGCGGCTTTCAGCGCCGCCGGGATCTCGCGATCGACGCACAGGCTGCTGCCGGTCCACCCCTGGCAGTGGCAGGCGATGATCGCCTCGCAATATGGTGGCGAGATCGCTGCCGGCCGGCTGGTGCCGCTCGGTCCGTTCGGCGACGCGTTCCTGCCCCTGCAGTCGCTGCGCACTCTTGCCAATGTGGCACGGCCCGAGGCGCTGCACGTCAAGCTGCCGCTGACCGTCCTCAACACCTCAGCGTGGCGCGGCGTGCCGGGCAAATACATGGCGATCGGCGCCGATCTGTCGCGCTGGCTGGCCACGGTGGCGGCCGCGGACCCGGTGCTCAAGGACGTCAAGGTCTTGCAGGAAGTCGCCGGCGCCTTCTATCCGCATCCGCACTACGCCGGCGTTGAAGGCGCGCCCTATCAATTTTGCGAGATGCTGGGCGCCATATGGCGCGAAAGCCCCGAAAAGGATCTGACAGCGGGCCAGCGGCCGATGATGATGGGCGCCCTGCCGCAGCGCGACGCGCATGGCAGGCCGATCGCCAGCGCCCTGATGGAGCAATCCGGCCTTGGTCCGGAGGCATGGCTCGATCGCCTGTTCTCCACGGCCTTCGTGCCGCTCTACCACTTCATGTGCCGTTACGGCGTCGGCTTCATCGCCCATGGCCAGAACGTCACCATCATCCTCGACGGAGCGACGCCTCTCGGCGTGGCGGTCAAGGATTTTCAGGGCGACCTCGACCTCGTCGACCAGCCGTTTCCCGAACTGGCCGGCCTCGACCCCAAAATCCTGTCGACGCTGAAGCGCCGGCCGCCGGCACATCTTCTCCAGCATTTGCAGACGGGACACATCGTCAGCGTTCTGCGCTTCCTTTCCGAGGCGCTGGCCGCCTATGACCGCTTCGACGAGAGGACTTTCTACGCCATCCTGGCCGCCGCCATCCGGCGCTACCAGGCGCAGAACCCGGAGCTGTCGGAACGGTTCGCGCTCTTCGATCTGTTTGCTCCGAAGATCCCACGCATCGCCATCAACAAGGTGCGCTTCGCCATCGGCTACGGCGACAGCGGCGAACGCCCTCTGCCCGACCTTGGCACACCGCTCGACAATCCGCTTAACCCCGAGTCAGCCCGGCGATCTCCCATCAGCCCAGCCAGCTCCATAAGGAGTTCGCCATGACCCATACGCTTGACCTCGCAGGCATCGGCATCGGGCCGTTCAATCTCAGCCTCGCCGCCCATCTCGATGCGGTGGACGGCGTCGAAGCGCGCTTCTTCGATCGGGCGACGCGGCTCGAATGGCACCCGGGTATGATGCTGCCGGGCGTCGAACTGCAGACATCCTTCCTCAAGGATCTCGTCACCGCGACGCATCCGACCAGCCCATGGTCGTTCATGTCCTATCTGGTCGCGCAGAAGCGGTTCTATGAATTCCTCAACGCGGATTTCTCAGCCATCCCGCGGCCGGAATTCGCCCGCTATCTCGGATGGGTCGGCGAGAACTTGTCTTCGCTGCGCTTCGCCAGCGCCGTCGACCGGATCGACTTCGACGGAACGAATTTCAGGCTGCGTATCGGCCGCGAGCAGGTGAACGCGCGCAATCTCGCCATTGCCGTCGGGCTGGTGCCCAACATCCCCGCCTGGGCGCGGGGGGCGGCCTCCGATCAATGCTTCCACAACGCCCAGGCCGCCAACCGCCTCGATCGCCTGAGCGGACAGCGTGTCGCCGTGATCGGCGGTGGCCAGAGCGGCGCCGAAGTGCTTCTGCATCTGATCTCCTCCGACCGCTTCGCCGGCCGCGAAATCGAGTGGATCTCGATGCGGCCGAATTTCCTGCCACTGGACGACTCGCCTTTCACCGACGAACTCTTCACGCCGGGCTATGTCGAAAGCTTCCATCGGCTGCCGCAAGGGCGGCGTGAGACGATCCTGGAACAGCAACTGCTTGCCGGTGACGGCGCATCGACGAGCACACTGAAGGCGATCTATCGCCAGCTTTACACGCTGCGGCACCTCTCGGAGGAAACGACGGCGGTCAACATGACGCCGCACCGCGAAGTGCTGAACGTGACGCGGGAAGGCAGCGAATACCGGCTGATCATGCGCAACGGCTTCGACGGCGCCATCGAGACGCGCACCGTCGATGCGGTGGTTCTGGCCACCGGCTATGCCTTTGCCATTCCTGATTGCATGGCGCCGCTCATGAACAGGATCGCGCCGGACGAGCGCGGTCATTACAGGCTCAACGCCAGCTTCGAGGTCGAATGGGACGGGCCCGACGACCGCCGGATCTACGCGCTCAATGCCGGCCGGCTCAGCCATGGCATAGCCGAGCCGCAGCTCAGCCTGATGGCTTGGCGCAGCGCCAAGATCGTCAATTCGATGCTCGGGCGGGCACAGTTCGATCTCGATCTGCCCGGTCCGCCGGTTGCCTGGAGTTCAAGGCACACGACACAAAGCCTGCATCATCTCGGCGCCAATGCGAGGATGACCGAATCGGGCGCGCGGTGATGTTTGTGGAGGCGGGCCGAAGAGCGTGGTACGGCGCGCGTTAAGATTGACATCGACCCGTAAAGCTTTTCTGTGAGAGAGATCGTTCGGTCCTGCTGGAGGCTCAGCGCATGAAAACCCTTGGCCTCATCGGCGGCATGAGCTGGGAATCGACGGCGATCTATTATCGCCTGCTCAACGAGATCGTGCGCGAGCGGCTGAGCGGGCTGCATTCGGCAAAGCTGTTGCTCTATTCCTTCGACTTCGCCGAAATCGCCGACCGGCAGCATCATGGCGACTGGGACAGTGCGGGCGTGCTGCTGTCGGATGCGGCGCGCAAGCTGGAGGCGGGCGGCGCAGAGGGGCTTTTGATCTGCACCAACACCATGCACAAGCTCGCCGACCGGGTGCAGGCGGCGGTGTCGATCCCGCTTATCCACATTGCCGACGCCACGGCCGTCGCGGTCAAGGGCGCCGGCGTCAAGCGGCCGGCGCTGCTGGCGACCCGCTTCACCATGGAGCAGGATTTCTACAAGGGCCGGCTGACGGAGAAATACGGGCTGCAGCCCGTGGTGCCGAACCAGGCCGGGCGCGACATGGTGCACCAGGTAATCTACGACGAGCTCTGCCGGGGCATCGTCAGCGCGGCATCGAAGGCGGCCTATATCGACGAGGTCGCCCGTCTGCGGCGCGATGAGAAGATCGATGGCGTCATCATGGGCTGCACCGAGATCACCATGTTGATTGGCGAGCGCGATTTCGACATTCCGGTGTTCGACACCACGCGCATCCATGCCGAGGCGGCGGTCGCATTCATGCTGCCCTGAAGGGCCAAAACAGGGATCAGGGCTGGGCGGCCACGGCGACATTGCCGCTGCCGACAACTTTCAGCTTCCATCGATCTGCTTCCGTGCCGGCCAGATTGAGGTGCCTGGTCAGGAAATAAGGGCGATCGGTGTTGGGGCCTTTGGCTGGGCAAAACCGGTCCTGCAGATAGGAGGGAGGCGTCGCCTGATAATACAGGTTGGCCACGATGCTGGCCGGACGCGCGCGCGGGCTAAACAGCCTTCCGCTCCTTCACGAATTGCGTGCCAAAACTGCCGCGCGCTTGACTTCTTTTTGCAGCGACATTCAATACATCCGGCATTGCTGTGAGGGGATGAAAGCAAGATGGAATTTGCGTTTCCGTGGCCGACCAGCCAGGGCGAATGGCTGGCTTGGTCCAGCGCCGTCGTCACCTTGGCGCTCGGTCTGCTGTTTTTCCTCGCGCCAGGGCTGGCATTTCGGATTCTGCGGCTGCAGGTCCGGCCCGAAAGGGGAGCGGCAATCGCGGAAGGGCGCGGCCGCATGTCGGGCTTCTATCTCGGCGTCAGCCTGTGCTGCATTCTGTTGGCGCAGCCGTGGCTCTATATGGCACTCGGCTTTTCCTGGCTGTTCACCGCTTTTGGCCGTTTGCTGTCGATGATGTCGGACGGCGCCAACACGCCTTTCAACTGGGCGTCGATCGTCGTCGAACTCGTCCTGGCCGCGTTGCCGCTCGCCTTCGTCTTCGGCTTTCTGCCCTGAATCGGCAGCCAATCCAAAGGCTTCGGTTGAACTCTACGGCCGGATGCGACAATAGTGCCCGAAAAGCATGCGGAACGACGCATTGCGGTCTTAAAATGCCTGTGCTAGACGGCAATCGACTTTCGGCCGGGGATAGCGGAAGCCGCGCCTCCGTGCTTGGAAAAACTTAGTAAGGTCAAAGATTTAGCCAGAGTTTTTGCTCGCGCCAACAATCTGCGGCCCCTCAGACAAGAGAAAAGACGGTCCGTGGCTCAATCGTCATCGCCAATCTCGGGTGTCGCAGAACGCTACGCGGGTTCGCTGTTCGAACTTGCGCGGCAGTCGAATTCGGTGGCCAAGGTCGAAGCCGACCTCAACAGTTTCGCCAAGATGCTGGATGACAGCGCCGACCTGACGCGCCTCATCAACAGCCCGGTGTTCTCCAGCGAGGACCAGGCCAAGGCAATCGCGTCGATCGCCGACAAAGCCGGCATCACTGGCCTGACCGGCAATTTCCTGCGCGTCGTCGCCCGCAACCGCCGGCTCTTCGCGGTGCCCGGCATGATCAAGGCATTTCGCCGGATCTCTGCCGAACAGCGCGGTGAGACATCAGCCGAGGTCACTTCGGCGCATGAACTGACGGCTGCCCAGCAGACGGAACTCAAGGCCGCGCTGAAAAGCGTCGCCGGCAAGGACGTGGCCATCACTGTTACCGTCGATCCGTCGCTGCTCGGCGGGCTGGTGGTCAAGATGGGCTCGCGCCAGATCGATACGTCGCTCAAAACCAAACTCAATTCGCTCAAGCTTGCACTGAAAGAGGTCGGCTGATGGACATCCGCGCCGCGGAAATTTCCGCAATTCTCAAAGACCAGATCAAGAATTTCGGCAAGGAGGCCGAGGTCTCCGAAGTCGGCCAGGTGCTGTCCGTGGGTGACGGTATCGCTCGCGTCTACGGCCTCGACAATGTCCAGGCCGGCGAAATGGTCGAGTTCCCCGGCGGCATCCGCGGCATGGCGCTCAACCTCGAAGCCGACAATGTCGGCGTCGTCATCTTCGGCGCCGACCGCGACATTAAGGAAGGCGACATCGTCAAGCGCACCGGCGCCATCGTCGATACGCCTGTCGGCATGGGCCTGCTCGGCCGCGTCGTCGACGCGCTCGGCAATCCGATCGACGGCAAGGGCCCGATCAAGGCGACCGAACGCAAGCGCGTGGACGTCAAGGCGCCAGGCATCATCCCGCGCAAGTCGGTCAACGAGCCGATGTCGACCGGCCTCAAGGCCATCGATGCATTGATCCCGGTCGGTCGCGGCCAGCGCGAGCTGGTCATCGGCGATCGCCAGACCGGCAAAACCGCGATCATCCTCGACACGATGCTCAACCAGAAGGCCGTGCACGACAACGGACCGGAAAAGGAAAAGCTCTACTGCGTCTACGTCGCCATCGGGCAGAAGCGCTCGACGGTCGCGCAGTTCGTGAAGGTTCTCGAAGAGCGCGGCGCGCTTGAATATTCGATCATCGTCGCCGCCACCGCTTCCGATCCGGCGCCGATGCAGTTCCTGGCTCCGTTCACCGGCGCCACCATGGGCGAATATTTCCGCGACAACGGCATGCATGCGCTGATCAGCTATGACGATCTGTCGAAGCAGGCCGTCGCCTATCGCCAGATGTCGCTCTTGCTGCGCCGCCCGCCGGGTCGCGAAGCCTATCCGGGCGACGTGTTCTACCTGCATTCGCGCCTGCTCGAGCGCGCCGCCAAGCTCAACGACGATCTGGGCGGCGGTTCGCTGACCGCGCTGCCGATCATCGAGACGCAGGCCAACGACGTGTCGGCCTACATCCCGACCAACGTGATCTCGATCACCGACGGCCAGATCTTCCTCGAAACCAACCTGTTCTTCCAGGGCATCCGTCCGGCGGTCAACGTCGGCCTGTCGGTGTCGCGCGTTGGTTCGTCGGCGCAAATCAAGGCGATGAAGCAGGTCGCCGGCTCGATCAAGGGAGAGCTGGCGCAGTACCGCGAAATGGCTGCGTTCGCGCAGTTCGGCTCCGATCTCGACGCCGCCACGCAGCGCCTGCTCAACCGCGGCTCGCGCCTGACCGAACTGTTGAAGCAGCCGCAGTTCTCGCCGCTCAAGGTCGAGGAGCAGGTCACGGTGATCTTCGCCGGCGTCAACGGCTATCTCGACAAGCTGGCGCTGAACCAGGTCGGCAAGTTCGAGCATGGTCTGCTCAGCCATATGCGCTCGGCCGGCAAGGACGTGCTGGACGGCATCCGCAAGGAAAAGGCGCTGTCGGACGATCTGCGCGCCAAGCTGAAGGCCGAGATCGACGCCTTCGCCAAGACCTTCGCTTGAGAAGAAGCCGGACGCTCGGGATCAGGTTTGAAGCATGCCTTCATTAAAAGACCTTCGTAACCGTATCGCCTCGGTCAAGGCGACGCAGAAGATCACCAAGGCGATGCAGATGGTCGCCGCGGCGAAGCTGCGCCGCGCGCAGGAAGCGGCGGAAGCGGCGCGTCCCTATTCCGAGCGGATGGGTGCGGTGCTGGCCAATATCACGCAGGCGATCGGCGGCGGCGGCGATGCCCCGGCACTGATGACCGGCACCGGCAAGGACGATGTGCATCTGCTCGTCGTCTGCACCGCCGAGCGCGGCCTTTGCGGCGGCTTCAACTCGCAGATTGCACGTCTGGCCCGCGACCATATCCGCCGGCTGCTGGCCGACGGCAAGCAGGTCAAGATCATCTGCGTCGGCAAGAAGGGTTTCGACATTCTGCGCCGAGACTATGCCTCGCTCATTATCGACCGCGTCGACCTGCGCGATGTCAAGAAGCTCGGCTTCGTCAATGCCGATGCCATCGCCCGTAAGATCATCCATCTGTTCGGCGAAGGCGGCTTCGATATCTGCACGCTGTTTTATTCGCAGTTCAAGTCGGTGATCAGCCAGATTCCGACCGCGCAGCAGATCATTCCTGCCGGCGTGGCCTCCGCTCCCGCCGAAGCGACCGCGGGTGGCAATGCCGTCTACGAATACGAGCCGGAGCCGGGCGAGATCCTCACCGACCTCATTCCGCGCAACATCTCGGTCCAGGTCTTCCGCGCGCTGCTCGAAAACGCAGCCGGCGAGATGGGCGCCAAAATGAGCGCCATGGACAATGCAACGCGCAATGCCGGCGACATGATCAACAAACTGTCGATCACCTATAACCGCCAGCGGCAGGCGCAGATCACCAAGGAACTGATCGAAATCATTTCGGGCGCCGAAGCGCTCTAGGCGCGACCGCCAGGAGGTCATCGACCTTCTGATGGAGCGTGAGAAACAAAGGACGAGAAGGGTAAAGACGATGGCGAAAGCAGCGACCCCCGCGAAGACGGCCCCCAAGGCGGCCGCAAAGGCTCCGGCAGCAGCGGCGAAGGCCGCTCCGGCCAAGAAGGCGGCCGCGCCCGCCAAGGCCGCGGCTCCGGCAGTGAAGACGACGAGCGTTGCCGTCAAGAAGACCGGCGCCATCGGCAAGGTTCGCCAGGTCATCGGCGCCGTCGTCGACGTGCAGTTCGGCGATCATCTGCCGGCCATTTTGAACGCCATCGAAACCTCCAATGTCGGCAACCGCCTGGTGCTCGAAGTTGCCCAGCATCTGGGCGAAAACACCGTGCGCTGTATCGCCATGGATTCCACCGAAGGCCTGGTTCGCGGCCAGGACGTCTATGACACCGGCGC
The DNA here is from genome assembly GCF_040321145.1 of Mesorhizobium sp. M0514. Classification (NCBI taxonomy): domain Bacteria; kingdom Pseudomonadati; phylum Pseudomonadota; class Alphaproteobacteria; order Hyphomicrobiales; family Phyllobacteriaceae; genus Mesorhizobium; species Mesorhizobium sp. M0514. The sequence continues at coordinate 34,487 of NZ_JAMYQZ010000012.1, read as the reverse complement.
GCCGATCACCGTTCCGGTCGGCCCGGGCATGCTCGGCCGCATCATCAACGTCATCGGCGAGCCGGTCGACGAAGAAGGCCCGGTCGACGGCATCGAGATGCGCGCCATCCACCAGCCGGCGCCTACCTATGTCGAACAGTCGACGGAAGCGCAGATCCTGATCACCGGCATCAAGGTGCTCGACCTTCTGGCGCCCTACGCCCGCGGAGGCAAGATCGGCCTGTTCGGCGGCGCCGGCGTCGGCAAGACGGTTCTGATCCAGGAGCTGATCAACAACGTCGCCAAGGCGCATGGCGGCTTCTCGGTCTTCGCCGGCGTCGGCGAGCGCACCCGCGAGGGCAACGATCTTTATCACGAGTTCATCGAGTCCGGCGTCAACAAGAAGGGCGGCGGCGAAGGCTCCAAGGCGGCACTGGTCTATGGCCAGATGAACGAGCCGCCGGGCGCGCGTGCCCGCGTCGGCCTGACCGGCCTGACGGTCGCCGAATATTTCCGCGACCAGGGCCAGGACGTGCTGTTCTTCGTCGACAACATCTTCCGCTTCACGCAGGCCGGTTCTGAAGTGTCGGCGCTGCTCGGCCGTATTCCTTCGGCCGTGGGTTACCAACCAACGCTGGCCACCGACATGGGTGCGCTGCAGGAACGCATCACCACAACGACCAAGGGTTCGATCACTTCGGTGCAGGCGATCTACGTGCCGGCCGACGATTTGACCGACCCGGCGCCTGCGACCTCGTTCGCCCACCTGGACGCGACGACCGTGCTCAACCGCGCGATCTCGGAAAAGGGCATCTACCCCGCCGTCGATCCGCTCGACTCGACCTCGCGCATGCTCGATCCGCTGGTCGTCGGCGAGGAGCACTATGCCGTCGCCCGCCAGGTGCAGTCGATCCTCCAGCGCTATAAGTCGCTGCAGGACATTATCGCCATCCTTGGCATGGATGAGCTGTCGGAAGAGGACAAGCAGACGGTGGCCCGCGCCCGCAAGATCGAGCGCTTCCTGTCGCAGCCGTTCTTCGTCGCCGAAGTGTTTACGGGTGCGCCGGGCAAGCTGGTCGACCTCGCCGACACAATCAAGGGCTTCAAGGGCCTCTGCAACGGCGACTACGATCACCTGCCGGAAGCCGCCTTCTACATGGTCGGCGGCATCGACGAAGCGGTCGAGAAGGCTCAGCGCCTGGCGGCTGAAGCAGCGTAATCAAGGCAATAGGGAGTAGTCAGTAGTCAGTAGTGAATAGCGGCCGGGTGATCAGGACAGCTGTCCTCTCCCTACTCCCTACTCACTATTCCCTACTCACTAAATTGACATGGCTGAAGCTTTCAAGTTCGAACTGGTCTCGCCGGAGCGCCTCCTGGTTTCCGAGCAGGTCGAGTCCGTCGTCATTCCAGGCGCCGAAGGTGAAATGACAGTCATGGCGCACCATGCGCCAGTCATGACCACGATCAAGCCGGGCGTCGTCACGCTGAAGACCGCCGGCGGCAAGGAAGAACGCTATGTGGTGTTCGGCGGCTTTGCCGACATCGTCCCTGCCGGCTGCACGCTGCTCGCCGAATCGGCGGTCGCCGTCGGCGATATCGACCGCGCCGATCTCGCCCGCCGCATCCAGGAAGCCAAGGAAGACGCCGCCGACGCCAAGGACGACCAGAGCCGCAGCAAGGCGGAGCAGTTCCTTAGCCAGCTTACCACGCTCGAAGGCGCGCTGCTGCCGGCGTAAGCCGCAGAATGATTGGACGTGATCCGAGGGGTAATGGTCGGGCAAAGGTATGAAACAGGCCGGGCTTAAGCCCGGCTTTTTGTATCCAGGCGACGTCAGGTCACCTGGTCTTTCCCGGTACACCCAGTGCCGCGAGCGCGAGCGCCACCCCGCCTTGCAGGATATGCTCGCGATGGGCGGCAACCAGTTCGATCAGCGTCTGGCGCTCGGGGCTGCCGCTGGCGAAGCCGGCGAGGTCAAACACCGTCACCACCCGTTCCAGCGTCGGCTGCGCTCCGAGCGCCGCCAACGCGGCGTCGAGCGGATCGGTAAAGTGGGCTTTCGGCAGGTCCTTGCCGCGCGCCTCGCAGGCGGCGATCCAGGCGGCGATCACCAGCGTCAGATGCTCCGGGACCAGGCCGGCCTGGATGCACTCGATGGCGGTAGCGACAATGCGCTGCGGCAATTTCTGGCTGCCGTCATTGGCGATCTGCGCGGTGCGGTGGGCCAGCGCGGTGTTGGAGAAACGTTCGGCAAGTTCGGCCGTATAGGCTGACGTGTCGAGCCCGGCATCCGCAGGCAATGTCGGGATGGCCTCGGCCCAGAGCCGGTCGACGAACGCGCGGATCGCGGGATCCGCGAAGGCGCGGTCGACGGTGACGTGGCCGCTGAGCAGGCCGATATAGGCGATGCCCGAATGGGCGCCGTTGAGCAGCCGAAGCTTCATGTCCTCGAACGGCCGGACATCCTCGACCATGGTGACGCCGAATTTCTCCCAGGCCGGGCGGCCGGCTGGAAACCTGTTTTCGATCACCCATTGCCGGAACGGTTCGGTCATCACCGGCCAGGCGTCCTCGAGGCCGAGTTCGACCGCGATGCGCGCCCGGTCGGCATTGGTGGTTGCCGGCACGATGCGGTCGACCATGCTCGATGGGAATGCAACGTCATCGGCTATATGACCGGCGAGGGCAGCGTCGCCTGAAGCAGCAGCGCCGGCATCGCGCAGTTTTGCAAACCCGACCAGCAGCCGGTGCAGCGTGGCGCCATTGGCCGGCAGGTTGTCGCAGCAAAGCACGGTGAAGGGCGGCGTGCCGGCGGCCCGGCGTCGCACCAGCGCTTCCGCCAGGAATCCATGCGCTGTCCTGGGAGATCCGGGATTGCCCAGATCGTGGACGATATCGGGGTGGTTTTCGTCGAGGCTGCCGTCGGGGGCCCTGAGATAGGCCTTTTCGGTGATGGTCAGGGTGACGATCCGGGTGCGCGGATCGGTCAGCGCGGCGAGCACCGCGCCGGGGTCTTCCGGCGCGACCAGCATCGACTGGATCGAGCCGATAATGTGCAGCGCTTCACCATCGCTGCCGCGCACCGCCAGCGTGTAGAGCCCGTCCTGCGGCGTCAGCGCATCGCGCGTGTCGGGGCTGCGCAGCGAGACGCCGACAATGCCCCAGCCGGTGTCGCCGGCCGCCAGGCAGTCATCGACATAGGCGGCCTGATGGGCACGGTGGAAGGCTCCAACGCCGAGATGGACGATGCCTGGGGCGACACTGGCGCGATCGTAGGCGGGGACCGCGACCGAGGCCGGCAAGGATTGCACTGTTGCGTTGGAAAGGCGTCTGCTGGTCATGGCGCGGCTTGTCGCTGGATGGTGTTCGGGCGAATCTGCTAGCGGCGTAACATCCGCTCTTCCGCCGCACAATGACCTGACGTCGCCTAAAAGTCATCATACAACAATCCGATTTTTGTATGTTGACATTATTTCTTTCCAACCCTACCGATATCGCCCTTGGGAGGAACGACGTGGCGGGACTGACCGATCCGGATCTACTTTTTGCCGCCGAAGGGCGCGCGCTATCGATCGCGCGCGATCTCCATGCCGGCATCAAGGACCTGCCGATCATCAGCCCGCACGGCCACACCGATCCGCGTTGGTATGCGCTCAACGAGCCATTCCCCGATCCGGCGCAATTGCTGGTGGTGCCCGACCACTACATTTTCCGCATGCTGTTCAGCCAGGGCGTGCGGCTGGAAGATCTCGGCGTCTCGACCCTCGACGGCTCGCCGGTAGAGACCGATCCCAGGGCGATCTGGCGGCGCTTCGCCGAGCACTATTACCTCTTCCGCGGCACGCCGACGCGGTTGTGGCTCGACCATGTGCTCGAGCATCTGTTCGGCATCGAAGAGCCGCTCAACGCCAGCACCGCTAGCCGCCATTACGACACCATCGCGGCGCTTTTGCAGCGCGACGATTATCGCCCACGCGCGCTGTTCGAGCGCTTCAACATCGAGGTCATCGCGACGACCGAGGGCGCACTCGACGACCTCCAATGGCACAAGACGATCCGCGACAGCGGCTGGCAGGGCCGCGTCGTCACTGCCTACAGGCCAGATGCTGTCGTCGATCCCGACTTCGAAGGATTTTCGGCCAATCTCGATCGTCTGGGCGAGATCACCGGCTGCGACACCGGCACATGGGCCGGCTATCTCGACGCGCACCGCCAGCGCCGCGCCTTCTTCAAAAGCTTCGGCGCAACCTCGTCGGATCATGGCCATCCGACGGCCGAGACCGCCAATCTTTCCGATGCGGCGGCGGAAGAGCTGTTCAACCGCATCCGCCGCGGCTCGGACGACGAGCGCGAGCGCAAGCTGTTTCGCGCCCAGATGCTGACAGAGATGGCCAAGATGAGCCGCGACGACGGGCTGGTAATGCAGATCCATCCCGGCTCATGGCGCAACCATTCGCCTGGTGTTTTCCAGAGATTCGGCCGCGACAAGGGTTTCGATATCCCTACCCGCACCGACTATGTCGCGGCGCTCAAACCCTTGCTCGACTGCGTCGGGCTGGAGCGCGACCTCTCCATCATCCTGTTCACGCTCGACGAGACCAGCTACGCGCGTGAACTGGCGCCGCTTGCCGGCGTCTATCCGGCGCTGAAGCTCGGGCCGGCCTGGTGGTTCCACGACAGTCCGGAAGGCATGCGCCGGTTCCGCGAGATGACCACCGAGACCGCCGGCTTCTACAACACCGTCGGCTTCAACGATGACACCCGTGCCTTTCCGTCGATTCCCGCCCGTCACGATGTGGCGCGCCGGGTTGACTGCGCCTTTCTCGCCCGTCTCGTCGCCGAGCACCGGCTGCGTGAGGACGAGGCGCATGAGCTGGCGCGGGAGCTTGCCTACACGCTTGCCAAGAAGGCGTACCGGCTGTGAGCCGGGCGCGTGGAATTTTAAAAGGGAGGAAGACAGTCATGTTGCATTTTTCAAAACTGGTGGCAGCCACATTCGCCTTCGGCTCGCTGATGATCGGCGTTGCCGGCGCCCAGACCGTACTGCGCTCGGCCGACACCCATCCGGACGGGTATCCGACTGTCGAGGCGGTCAAATATCTCGGCGAGCTCATCAAGGAGCGCACCGCCGGCCGCTATTCGGTCGAGGTCTATCATTCGGCGCAGCTCGGCGAGGAAAAGGACACGATCGAGCAGACGCAGACCGGTGTCATCGATCTGAACCGCGTCTCGATGGGTCCGTTCAACGGCATCGTGCCGGAAACCGCGGTGCCGTCGCTGCCCTACATGTTCCGTTCGGTCGAGCACATGCGCCATGTCATGGACGGGCCGATCGGCGACGAGATCCTCAAGGCCTTCGAGACGCATGATCTGGTCGGCCTTGCCTTCTACGATTCCGGCGCCCGTTCCTTCTACAACACCAAGAAGGACATCACCTCGATCGCCGATCTGAAAGGCATGAAGTTCCGCGTCATCCAGTCCGACGTGTTCGTCGATATGGTCAACGCGCTTGGCGCAAATGCCACGCCGATGGCGTATGGCGAGGTCTATTCGGCGCTCGAAACCGGTGTCATCGACGGCGCCGAGAACAACTGGCCCAGCTTCGAATCCGCCAAGCACTACGAAGTCGCCAAGCACTATACCGTCGACCAGCACCAGATCGTGCCGGAAGTGCTGGTGATGTCGAAATCGAGCTGGGACAGACTGACGCCGGAAGACCAGGCGATCGTCAAGCAGGCGGCCAAGGACAGCGTCGTCAAGATGCGCGAATTGTGGGACGCGCAGGAGAAGAAGTCGCGAGAGATCGTCGAGAAGGCCGGCGTCAAGGTCAGCGAGATCGACAAGCAGCCGCTGATCGATGCGATGAAGCCGGTCTACGACAAGTATCTGAAGACGCCGGAGCTCAAGGAGCTCGCGACGCGCATCCAGGCGACCAAGTGATTTTCTGGCGGGGCGGCATGGCGCCGCCCCGCCAATCGCTTTTAGGCGACGGAAAGACCGGGAGGATCGGATGACTGCGGGAACGGCCAGGAGCGGAGCGCCACCGCGCTTCAGTGCGGTGCTTTCGAAGATTTGCGACGGTGCGCTCTATCTCGCGGGCATCGGGATGGTCGCCATGACTGCGCTTGTTGCCTACCAGGTGTTTTCCCGCTTCGTGCTCAACGCGTCACCGAGCTGGACCGAAGTCACCGCCATCATGCTGATGAACTGGTTCATTTTCCTGGGCGCTGCCGTCGGCGTGCGCGAGAATTACCATATGGGCTTCGACGTGCTGCTCTATATCCTGCCCAAGGGCAGCAAATGGGCGCTGCGCACCCTGTCCGACCTGATCGCGTTGGGCTTCGGCTTCGGCATGGTCTGGTACGGCTGCAAGCTGGTCGGGCTGACCTGGCGGACCATCATCCCGGCGCTCGAGCTTCCCGGCGGTTTTGACTATCTGCCGCTGGTTGCCGGCGGCTTTCTGATCTGCCTGTTCTCGGCCGAACGCATCGTGCTGCGCTGGTCCGGCGCCGACATCGACAAGGATATCAATCTCGAAGAAGTTCCGGAAATGCCGGCCGTGCAGGAGGCCTAGATGGAACTCTGGATCCTGTTCGGCGTCTTCACGCTTTTGATGTTTGCCGGCACGCCGATCGCCTTTTGCCTGGGTGCGGCGTCCTTCGCCACCGTGCTTTATCTCGGCCTGCCGCCCCTGGTGGTGTTCCAGCAATTGAAGTCGGGCATGTCGGCGTTCTCGCTGATGGCGATCCCGTTCTTCATCTTTGCGGGCGATCTGATGGTGCGCGGCGGCATCGCGCAGCGCATCGTTTCCTTTGCCGGCTCGCTGGTCGGTCATGTCCGCGGTGGGCTCGGTCAGGTCAACATCATCGCCGCGACGTTGTTCGGCGGCATTTCCGGCTCGGCTGTGGCGGAAGCCGCTGCCGTCGGCGGGCTGATGATCCCGCAGATGAAAGCGCGCGGCTACGGCGCCGACTATGCCGTCAACGTCACCTCGATGGCGGCGCTGATCGCGCTGCTTCTGCCGCCGTCGCAGAACATGATCATCTATTCGATCGCCGGCGGCGGCAAGATTTCGATCGCCGACCTGTTCACCGCCGGTATCCTGCCTGGTCTGCTGTTCGCCGCTTCGCTGATGGTCACCGCCTATTTCGTCGCCCGCAGCCGCGGCTACCCGGTCGAGGCTTTTCCCGGCTTCTCGCGTGTCGGCCAGCTGGCGGTCATCGCCATCCCCGGACTTCTGCTCATCGGGATCATCTTCGGCGGCGTTCGCTCGGGCATTTTCACGGCGACGGAAAGCTCCTGCATCGCCATCATCTACGCTTTGCTGGTCACCGTCTTCGTCTACCGGTCGATGGCCTGGGGCGATTTCGTCCATGCCACAAAGGGCGCGGTGCGCACGACCTCGATGGTGCTGCTGATCATCGGCACGGCGGCCTCGTTCAGCTGGCTGATGGCCTATCTAAAAGTGCCGGTGCTGCTGATCGCAGGCATGAACGCCATCTCCACCGATCCGCTGGTGGTGCTGCTTCTGCTCAACGTCCTGATGCTGCTGCTCGGTACCTTCATGGACATGGGGCCGATGATCATCATCTGCACGCCGATCTTCCTGCCGCTGGTCACCCATTACGGCGTCGACCCCGTGCATTTCGGCGTCATCACCATCCTCAATCTCGGCATTGGGCTCAACACGCCACCGGTCGGCACGGTGCAGTTCGTCGCCTGTGCCGTCGGCAAGATTACGGTCTGGGAAGCGATGCGCTCGATCTGGCCGTTCTATGGCGCGGGCATCGTGGTCCTGGGGCTGGTCACCTATATTCCGGCGATTTCGCTCTGGTTGCCGAGCGTGTTCAAATAGGGCGTCTTCAAATAGACGTCTTCAAACAGGGGTGCGATATGGCATCGGATAGCGCTGTTGATCTCAGGGTCGAGAGAAAACCCAAACTGTCGGAGACCGTCGTCGCAGCGATCCGCAAGCAGCTGCAGGCGGGCGAGATCCTGCCCGGCTACAAATTGCCGACCGAAGGACAACTGACCGAGACCTTCGGCGTCAGCCGCACCGTCATCCGCGAAGCGCTGGCCAAGCTCGCCGCCGACGGGCTGGTCGAGGCGCGCCAGGGCGCAGGCGTGTTCGTCACCGAGCACATCTCAACGATGTTCGGCGCGCTCGCCGCCGACATGGGCAGCAAGGATTCCATCGCGCTCAATGTGCTCGAAGTGCGCCTGGCCGTCGAAATCGAATCGGCCGGGCTCGCCGCCATTCGCCGCAACGCCGCGCAGGAAGCGGCGATCCAGGAAGCCTTCTTCGAGTTCGAACGGCTGCTGCTCAACAGCGAGCCGACCGGCCCGGCCGATCTCGCGTTCCACCGTGCGATCGCCAGCGCCACCAACAACCCGTTCTATGTCGAGATGCTCGATGTGCTGGGCCGCCGCGCCATTCCTTGCGACGTGACCTCGCCCTGGTCGACGGAACTTGTGCAATCCGACAGCTATCAGCGCGGGCTGCAGCGCGAGCATCTGGTGATCCTGAATGCGATCACGTCAGGCGACGCCGAAGCCGCGCGCGAGGCGATGCGCACCCATCTCACCGCCAGCCAAGAGCGCTACCGCGAGCGGCTGCACGCCCGCCAGGTCTACTACGCCGACTCGGTCAAGGCGTCGGCAACCAAATAGCCATTCATTCAGCTGGAGCAGCAATGACTCAAAGTCACCCGCATACCGATTTCACCTCGCGTTTCGCCATCGACCCGGTCGCCGCTGCTTCCATGGGCACCGACGAACTGCGTCACAACTTCCATATTGACGACCTGTTCCAGCCGGGACGCGTCAGCCTGACCTACACCCACTATGACCGCATGATCGTCGGCGGCGCCGTGCCGGCGGCAGCGCCGCTGCCGCTGGAAGCGATCAAGCCGACGGGCACCAAGAATTTTCTCGACCGCCGCGAGCTGATCATCGTCAATATCGGCGGCGCCGGCTCGGTGACGGCAAATGGCGAGACCCACCAGTTGCAGGCGCGCGACATGCTCTATCTCGGCATGGGCAGCACCGACGTTTCGTTCGCATCGGCCGATGAGGGCGCACTGGCCAAATTCTATCTGCTCGGCGCGCCTGCGCATCACACCCATCCCAACCGGCTGATCCGCATTGGCGATGCCAAGCGCCTCGATCTCGGCAGCAAGGAAACCTGCAACGAACGCTCCATCTTCCAGTTCATCCATGCCGATGGCGTCAAGACCTGCCAACTGGTGGTCGGTATGACCCAACTGGCGCCGGGCTCGGTGTGGAACACCATGCCTTGCCATGTGCATGACCGGCGCATGGAGGCCTATCTCTATTTCGACCTGCCGGAGACGGCGCGCGTCTTCCATTTCATGGGCGAGCCGGACGAAACGCGGCATCTGGTGATGGCCAACGAGGAGGCGGTGCTGTCGCCGGGTTGGTCTATCCATTCCGGGGTCGGCACCTCGAACTATGCCTTCATCTGGGCGATGGCCGGCGACAATGTCGACTACACCGATGTCGACCCGGTGCCGCTGGGTGAATTGCGTTGAGCGGCCCTTCCTCCTTCAGCCTGGCCGGCAAGCGTATCCTGGTCACCGGCGCGAACACCGGCATCGGCCAAGGCATCGCCGTCTCGATCGCGCGCGCCGGCGGCACCGTCATAGGTGTCGGCCGCTCGGCGATGGACGACACGGAAAGACAAGTCACGGAAGCCGGTGGCCAGTTCGAGGCGGTGCGATGCGATCTCGCCGATCATGTTGCCGCCAAGGCCATGCTCGACCAGGTGTGGGAGAAGACCGGCCCGATCGACGGGCTGGTCAACAATGCCGGCATCATCCGCCGCGCCGATGCGGTCGATTTCTCCGAGGCCGACTGGGACGACGTCATCGACGTCAATCTGAAGACGCTGTTCTTTCTCAGCCAGGGTTTTGCCAGGCGCGTGCTGACCGACCCGAGGCGGCGCGGCAAGATCGTCAACATCGCCTCGGTGCTGAGTTTCCAGGGCGGCATCCGCGTCGCGTCCTATACCGCGTCGAAACATGGCGCGCTCGGCGTGACCCGGCTGCTCGCCTGCGAATGGGCGGCCAAGGACATCAACGTCAACGCCATTGCTCCCGGCTATATCGAAACCAACAACACCGAGGCTCTGCGCGCCGATCCCGACCGGAGTGCGGCTATATTGGCGCGCATCCCGGCCCGGCGCTGGGGCGGACCGGAAGACATAGGCGACGCCGCTGTCTTCCTGCTGGCCCCCGCATCCGACTATATGCACGGCGCCGTGATCCCGGTGGATGGCGGCTGGCTGGCGCGATGAGGAAACAGTCATGATCGAGCATAAGATTTTTGCCCAACCCGGCGAGAGCGCGTGGACGCCGACGCCGGACGGCAACAGACGCCGCGTTCTCGTCTCCACCGATGAGCTGATGATGGTCGAGTTCGGCTTCGACAAGGGGGGCGTCGGCGCACTGCATTCGCACCCGCATGTCCAGGCCAGCTATGTCGCCGAAGGCCGCTTTGAGGTGACCATCGACGGCCGCATCGAAACAATCGAGACCGGCGGCAGCTTCATCGTGCCGTCCAATCTGGTGCACGGCGTCAAGGCGCTGGAGGCCGGGCGCCTGGTCGACAGCTTTACCCCGCACCGCGCCGATTTCCTGGCCTGAACCTTTTTCGGCAATTCCAGAAACAGGAAACCCGCGCCTACTGGGGAGGCGCGGGCTGTTGCCTGTGCGCTCGTGGCGCAGCGGTACTCGAAACATCGCCGCAGGGTTGGACGGTGCCGCAACATGGTGAAGATAGGTTTAACGATGCCAACCAGGTCGATCGCCGGTGGGGTGTTGCTGCTGCTTGTTGTGGTCACGCAGGGGCTGCGCTAATCGTTCTGTCCCGCCGCTGCTTCGGGCGGCCGATCGAAACATCAGTGATGCAGATATCGACGACGAGCGTGCCGACGCACGATCCCAAACGGCGCGTCCTCAAGGACGTGTTCGGCTTCGACGATTTCCGTCCCGGACAGGCCGCGGTGATGGAGGCGCTGCTTGCCGGCCGTCATGTGCTGGCCGTCATGCCGACGGGTGCCGGCAAGTCGCTCTGCTATCAGGTCCCGGCGCTGGTCAAGGGCGGGCTGACCATCGTCGTTTCACCGCTGGTGGCGCTGATGCAGGACCAGGTTGCCGCACTGCGCCTTGCCGGCGTCGCCGCCGATACGATCAACTCCTCGATCGACCGTGACGCCAATGTCGCGGCATGGCGCCGCGTTGCGTCCGGGCAGACGCGGCTGCTCTACCTCGCGCCGGAACGGCTGATGACCGAGCGGATGCTGGATGCGCTTGCCAGGCTCGATGTCAGCCTGATCGCCATCGACGAGGCGCATTGCATTTCGCAGTGGGGGCCGGCGTTCCGGCGCGAATATGAAGACCTGTCGCAGCTGCGTGGCATCTTTCCCGACGTACCGATCATTGCGGTGACGGCGACGGCGGACGAGACGACGCGGGCAGACATCGAGAGACGGCTGTTTGGCGGGCGTGTCGAAACGCAGGTGCTTGGCTTCGACCGGCCCAACATCAAGCTTGCCATCGAGCCCAAGCAGGACAGCAAGCGGCAGTTGTTCAATTTCATCGGGCGCCATCAGGGGCGCAGCGGCATCGTCTATTGCCTGTCGCGCAAGAAGACCGAAGAGATGGCGGCGTTTCTCGAAAAGAACGGCGTGACCGCGCTCGCCTATCACGCCGGGATGAGCAAGGAGGCGCGCGATGCGAATCAAAACGCCTTCATGACGCTGTCGGGCGTCGTCATGGTGGCGACCATCGCCTTCGGCATGGGCATCGACAAACCCGACGTCGCCTATGTCTTCCACACCGACCTGCCGGGCAGCCTCGAAGCCTATTACCAGGAAATCGGCCGCGCCGGTCGTGACGGGCGGGCGGCGGAGGCGCATATGCTTTACGGGCTCGGCGACATCCGCATGCGCCGCATGTTCATCGACGACGAGGACGCCGCTGTCGAGCACAAGCGCCGTTCGCATGGCCGGCTCGAGACGCTGATCGGCTATTGCGAGACGGCCGAGTGCCGCCGCCAGGTGCTGCTCGGTTATTTCGGTGAAGAGGCGGTCCCTTGCGGCAATTGCGACAATTGCCTGGAACAGGCGCCGCGCGCCGACGGCACCGCCGAGGCGCGCCTCATCCTGGCGGCGGTGGCGCAGAGCGGCGAGCGCTTCGGCGCCGGCCATGTCATCGACATCCTGATCGGCCACGAGACTGAAAAGATCGCGGCAAGGGGGCATCACAGGCTGGCAGCCTTCGGCAATGGCGCCCCGCACAAGAAGGATTTTTGGCAATCTATGATTCGCCAGCTGGTCGCGAACGGTTTCCTGATGCCGGACCCGGCCGGCCATGGCGGGTTGGCCATCGCGGACAAGGGCCACGCACTCGGCCGGGGCGAGGTGCCGTTCCAGTATCGGGTCGAGATGCGCACGCGCGCCGCGCGCCGCGCGGCTCGTGCCGGGCAGAGCCCCCAGAGCGAAAATGTCGATGCGTCGCTGCTCGCGGCGCTCAAGACGGTGCGGCTGCGGCTGGCCAAGGAACGCCAAGTGCCAGCCTATGTGGTGTTTTCGGATCGTACACTGATCGACATGGCCGAGCGTCGTCCGCAAGACCTCGACGATTTCGCCGGGGTCAACGGCGTAGGTGCGGCCAAGCTCAAGGAGTTCGGCAAGGTTTTTCTGAGCGCCATTGCCGAACATCAAGCTGGCGGGTGACTACGCGTTGCGGCTCGCCTGCATCCGATCTGGCAAATGGATTTCGGCGATCAATCCGCCGCCGCTTCGGTTTTTCAGCTCCAGCCTGCCTTCGATAGCAAGCGACAATTGATAGGCGATTGCCAGGCCTAATCCGGCGCCTCCGCTGCCCCGGTTTCGCGATTGCTCGAGGCGGAAGAACGGTTGCAGGACCGCTTCGAGCTGGTCTTGCGGAATGCCGGGGCCGCGATCGAGCACACTTATGACGACGTGGTCTCCAAGCCCTTTTGCCACCAGGACTTCCGCCTTGCCGGCAAACTTCAGCGCATTGTCGACGAGGTTGGTGAGGATGCGCCGCAGCGCTTGCGGGCGCGTCACCACCGCGGCATCGATTTCCGCACCGGCCGACACGGCCTTGCCGGTGTCCTGGTAGTCGTACACCAGGCTTTCGACGAAGGAGCCGAGGTCGATCCGCGACGGCTTTTCGAGGCTGCCGCGGGCACTGCGGGCATAGGCCACGCCCTCATGCACGAGGTTCTCGATCTCGGCCAGATCGTGCATCAGCTTCTCTTTCCCCGGCGTCTCGTCCGACAGTTCGGCGCGCAGCTTCATGCGCGTGATCGGCGTCTGCAGATCATGGGAGATCGCGGCAAGGATCTGCATGCGCTCTTCGAGGTGCTCGGCAATGCGCTCGCGCATCGAATTGAAGGCGGTCGCCGCATGCGCGACTTCCAGAGGCCCTGATTCGCTCAAGCGCGGCGTGGGCTTACCCGGATCGAGTGTGTCGGCGGCGTTGGCCAGATCGACCAGCGGACGGATGACCAGACGGACGGCGAACCAGCTGCACAGCACGAGCAAAAGCAGCTGCGCCACCAGCACATAGGGCAGCCATCGCGCCAGCGGCATCAGCGAGGGGTGGACATCGATGGTCAGCGGTGCGCCATCGCTTAGCGTCAAATGCGCCTGAAGACGGTTTCCGTCAGCGGGAATGGCCTCGACCCTCACTAGGAAACGCGGGCCGGCTGCAGCGCTTATGGTCGCGCCTATCAACGGGCCTCTGCCGGTCAGCTCGGGCACGCCCGGCACTCCCGGTCCCAACACATAGCGATAGGTGTTCCGGTCGAGCAGCGGCAGCCATTGCGCCCGTTCCGCCGCGGGAACGCGGTCGAGGATGGCGATCGCAGCCTTCACATCCCTGTCCAGCGTATCGGTCATGATCGTCTGGGCCGAGGCGAAGCGCTCTGCGATCAGGAGCACAAAGGAAAGACCCTGCGCCACGATCAGGCCGGCGAGCAGGATCAGGAACAGCCGGGAGCGCAATGTGCGCGGCCAGGGCCGGAAGCGCTGCAATGTCGCCATCTGGCTCAACCCGGCTCGCTGATTTCGACAGGCATCGACAGCACATAGCCTTCGCTGCGAACCGTCTTGATGTAGGCCGGTTCGCGCGCATCGTCGCGCAGGCGCTGGCGCAGGCGGCTGACCAGCAGGTCGATGGAGCGGTCGAAGATCTCCGCTTCGCGCCCCTGCGTCAGGTTGAGCAGCTGGTCGCGGTTCAGGACACGCTGCGGATGGTCGACGAAGACGCAGAGCAGCCGGTATTCGGCGCCGCTGAGTGCGATCGCGGTGCCATCCTCGTCGAGAAGGTGACGTGCCACCGTGTCGAGACGCCACGCACCGAATTTCAGCAGACGCCCGGTCTCCGTCACCTGGAGATTTGGCGGCAGCATGCGGGTTCGCCGCAGCACCGCGTTGATGCGGGCCAGAAGCTCGCGCGCGGCGAAAGGTTTCACCAGATAGTCATCCGCGCCCAGCTCCAGGCCGATGATCCGGTCTGTTTCGTCGTTGCGGGCGGTCAGCATCAGGATAGGCGTTGCCTTGTGCTTGCCGGCGCGCAATTGCCGGCACAGAACGAGGCCGTCATCGCCGGGCATCATCACATCGAGGATGATGAGGTCGACGGAATCAGTATCGAGGAAGGCGCGCATCTGCCGGCCGTCCGGCACGGCGGTGGCGCGCAGGCCGTTCTTCTTGAGGTAGCCCGAGACCAGCTCGCGGATTTCGCGATCGTCATCGACGATCAGGATGTGATCGACATGATCCATCGTGGATGCTTCCTGTCTTCTTCGCCTGATGTCACCTGTACATTTTCCCTGGGGAAAGTGCATCAAGCGCCGCCGGCAGTGTATCCGCGAGACGCGATAAGCTGCCGGCTGCGATGCCGTTGTTTTTGCCAGTTGGCTAGACCAGCTCGATGGTGACGCCGATATTACCACGCGTGGCCTTGGAGTAGGGGCAAGTCTGATGCGCCCCTTCCACCACAGCGCGGGCAGTCTCCCGATCCACACCGGGAAGGCTGACATTGAGACGAGCCTGGAGCAGATAGCCACCCTCCGATGTCGCGAGGTCGACTTCGGCATCGACGGCGACATCGGACGGCAAGGCGACATTCATCTTGCGTGCCGCCAGGCCCATGGCGCCGATGAAGCAGGCCGACCAGCCGGCGGCAAACAGCTGCTCCGGATTGGTGCCGGCGCCGGTACCGGGCGGTGAAAGCTTGATGTCGAGGTGGCCGTCCGAGCTGCGGGATGCACCGTCGCGGCCGCCCGTGGTGTGGGTCTTGCCGGTGTAGAGAACTTTTTCGATCGTGGTCATGGGGATCATTTCCTTGAGGGAGGATAGCGTTGCGTCGAAGGCCAGGAGGCCCGCGATATCCGCATAAGAGGCGCACGACGTATCCCGAATGTGTGCTGATCGGCTGGAAATGTATCTCAGTGTCCGGGTGCCGGATTGCTACTTCAGCTTTCAATTTCGGCGCATGGGAACACATGCGAGATACACCGGGGCCATCCTTTCCAGCCGGTATCAAATCAGTAGGAGAAACCATGACCGACGAAATCAACCACGACCGCCGCCGCTTCTTCGGTACGGCGGCCCTAACCCTCGCCGCCGCCGGCCTGGCCGGCTCGGCCGGCGCACTGGCCAGTACGGCAAAGGCGGCGACCCTGCCCACGCCGGGGGCGAATACGACCTTCGCCGCGCTGAAGCAGATCAAGGCCGGCGTCCTCGATATCGGCTATGCCGAGGCTGGTCCGGCCGATGGGTCGCCGGTCATTCTCCTGCATGGCTGGCCCTATGATATCTACGCCTTTGTCGAAGTCGCGCCGCTGCTGGCGTCGGCGGGCTACCGGGTGATCGTGCCCTATCTTCGCGGCTATGGCACGACGCGCTTCCTGTCAGCTGAAACGATGCGAAACGGCCAGCAATCGGTGGTCGCCCAGGACATTGTAGCCCTGATGGATGTGCTCGGTATCCCCAAGGCTATCCTTGCCGGTTTCGACTGGGGCGCGCGTTGCGCCTGCATCATTGCGGCGCTGTGGCCGGAGCGTGCAAAGGCGCTGGTCTCGGTGAGCGGCCATCTCGTCAGCAACATCAAGACCGGCAAGGTGCCGCTGCCGCCGAGCGCCGAGCATGACTGGTGGTACCAGTTCTATTTCGCCACCGAGCGCGGCGCGGCCGGCTACGACAAATACCGGCATGATTTCGCCAAGCTGATCTGGCAGACGGCGTCACCGAAATGGAATTTTGACGACACCACTTTCGACCGCAGCGCCGCGGCCTTCGACAATCCTGACCATGTCGCCATCGTCATTCACAATTACCGCTGGCGCGGCGGGCTGGCGGCGGGCGATCCGCAATATAATGAGCTCGAAAACCGGCTTGCCGCTGGCCCCATCATTGGCGTGCCGACAATCACGCTGGAGGGCGACGCCAATGGCGCGCCGCACCTTAACCCAAAGGCCTATCGCAACAAGTTCTCGGGCAAATATGAGCATCGGACGATCGCGGGCGGCATCGGCCACAATCTGCCGCAGGAAGCGCCGCAGGCTTTCGCCCAGGCCGTCATCGACGTCGACAGCTATTGATCCTGTCGCTGGAAACGAAACGGGCGGCCAGTGGCCCTCCGTTTGTGGGAAGACACGAAGCGCCTCCTAGACAGTTCTGGTGAAGGGTTTCACAGAGGCGGCCGTAGATACAGCTAATATGCCCGAATTCAGCGAAGGCAATAGACCGCCATTCGTATTGCGTTCGCTGAGCTTCGGGCGACGTTTACAGCTTGCATGAAACGAACGGGGCGCGCCGAATTTTCGGCGCCCGTCTGGCTATGGGAGCAGGGCATGGACGAGAACCATCTGGCGATGTCGTTCACCGAGTTTCGTTCGCGCTACAGCCTCTAAGGGCAAGGTAATCAAGGCGATCGGATCGCCGCCTCAGGCGGCATCGCGTTCGGCCTGCGCAGTCAGGTCCGGCTCCCGGCGGCTGTATTGGCGCGGCGAACAGCCCATGACGCGCTTGAATGCCGTGCTGAATGCGCTTTCGGATTCGTAGCCGAGCGCCAGCGCGATGACGGAAACCGGATCGCCGGAATGCATCAGCCTGTCGCCGGCCAGCATCATGCGCCAGCGCGTCAGATAATCCAGGGGTGAGGCCCCGACCGTCTGCTTGAATCTGAGCGCAAAAGTCGATCGCGACATGCCGGCGCGCCCCGCCAGTTGCTGCAATGTCCAGCCATGCGCCGGGTCCTCGTGCATGGCGCCGATCGCCGCGCCGATCTGCCTGTCGGTCAGCGCGAACAGCCAGCCGACATTGCCTTGCGCCGTCATATGCAGGCGCAAGGCCTCGATCAGGATCATGTGGGCGAGGTGCTCGACGATGAGAAAGCCGCCGGGACGCCGCTGGCGCAATTCCTGCATCATCCGCTCCACCGGCCAGCGCAGCGCCGAATGGTCGCTCTCGGCGCGGATGTGGACGATGGGCGGCAGCATCCGCAACAGGATGCCGGCATGGTCGCCGGACAGCGTGAAGCGACTGCTGACGAGGAGGAAATCGCCGCCGCCATTATGGACAGTGATGCCGCCGGTGCGTGCCGGTGAAAAGATCGTTCGGGCATCGACCGTCGTCAGGCCGAGATCGCTGGCAAGCCGGAAAGGGCGGCCGCGCGGCAACAGGAAACAGTCGCCCACGTCCAGCCGCACCGCGTCAGGGACGCCCTCGACCGACAGCCAGCATCGGCCGGACACCACGGCGCCGCATTTGATGGCGGCCTGCTGGTCAGGAAACTGGATCGCCCAGTCGCCACCGGTTTCCAGCCCAGCCGACAGGTAATTGCGCGGCTTCAGTAGCGACAGCACGTCTGACAGCGGATCCATGAGCGTTCTCGGACGATTGCGAAGATATCTCGGATTTTACAGTATAGATCGTATGATCGCAACCTTCTATCTCCTTCGGCAACGGGCTGCCTGTACGGCCTTCGCCGAAAACCAAGGAGAAATGATCATGCGTGTGTTCGTTACCGGGGCTACCGGTTTTGTCGGTTCGGCTGTTGTGCGGGAATTGCTCGGGGCGGGCCATCAGGTGCTTGGCCTCGCGCGGTCGGAAGCAGGTGCGGAGTCGATCGTGGCCGCGGGCGCCGAGGCGCATCGCGGCGATATCGAGGATTTCGAGAGCCTGCGCAGCGGCGCTGCCCAATCGGATGGCGTCATCCACACGGCCTTCAACCACGACTTTTCGAGATTCGCCGCCAGTTGCGCAGTTGACCAGCGCGCCATCGAAACGCTCGGCGCGGCGCTCGAGGGTTCCGAGCGGCCGCTGCTTGTCACCTCCGGACTCGCCGGTTTTGCTCAGGGAAGGCCGGCAACCGAAGACGACAAACCTGCGCCTCCATCGCTCTCCATGCCGCGCGCTTCGGAAGCAACGGCCGTGGCGCTCGCAGCGCGCGGGGTGCGCGCATCGACGGTGCGGCTGGCGCCGACCGTCCATGGCGAGGGCGATCACGGTTTCGTGCCGATGCTGATTGCCATTGCGCGTGAAAAGGGCGTCTCGGCCTATGTCGGCGACGGCGCAAATCGCTGGGCGGCGGTGCACCGGTTCGACGCCGCCACCCTGTACAGGCTGGCGCTGGAGAAGGGGGCGGGCGGCGTCAGCTATCATGCGGTTGCCGAACAGGGCGTGGCGAGCAAAGAGATCGCCGAGATCATCGGCCGCCGGCTCGGCCTGCCGGTCGTTTCCATAGGCCCTGAGGACGCGGCTGCGCATTTCGGCTTTCTCGGGCATTTCATCGGCAGGGACTTGTCGGCGTCAAGTGAGCAGACCCGCACTGCGCTGGGATGGCAGCCGACCGGGCCGGGGCTCATCGCCGATCTCGATCGTGCCCGCTATTTCGAGGCCTGATCAGGCCGGCCAGTCGCGTTGCATTGCACGACCGACAGCCTGGCGATCAGCGGCAGTGCCAGCAACACGGCCAGACGCAGCCCGCCGAGCGGGCAGCACCGTCGTGCTGCTGGAACCGCCGCCACATGTGTATGGCGGCAAGCACAACGAACACGGCGTAGAGGCCGCCCGCCGCCGGGACGACCTGCTCGCCCGTCGCCGGAAAGCCGGCGAAGGCATGGCCTCGTCATGGCAGACCTACCTTGTTACGGGGATGCGCGCGCGATTCCCGCGCCTAGTTAGAAATCGCCCTTCCTCACCTTGCCGTAAACGATATTCCGGTTCGAGCCATAGTAGACTTTCGCGTCGAAAGGACTCCCGCCGAGGGCGGCATTGATGATGTCCCACATATCGTCGGCCGAACGTAGGATGAGCGGCCAATCCATGAAAGTCTCCATGTAACCATCCGTCGTTATCTCGTCGCTGAAATTGGCAAACAGGAATTCGCCACCGGGCTTGACGAGTTCCATGGCTCTTTGAAGCAGGCGGACGCCGATGGCACGCGGCAGGTAATCGTAAAGCCCCGATGCGTAGACGAGATCGAATGTGCCAAGGGCGTAGGCGCGGCGCAGGATGCCGCGTACGGAACCCTGGACTGCCTCGACTGCCGTGCCGGCAAAGTCGTGGTTCACCGTGGCTACGCTGACGGGGTCCTGATCCAGGCCGATCCAACGCTGCAGTTTATGCCTGGCCAACGCGTCGGAGCGTTCGGCTTCCCTGAGGTGGCCGCAGGCAATCGCCAGCACCTCAGCCTTTTCCACACTGCTGGCCGTCTCGTCCACGGTCCTGGCCAGAATATCCCGCCGCTCGCGCCCCGCCACCGAACTGGCAGCTTCACTGGTGTACGCATAGATTTGCCGACCAAGTAAGGTCGACGAGGCCACGATCTCGTCGGCGATCGGATGCTTGTAGTAAATATCCAGCAGGCCTGCATCGCCCGAATACCCGCGCGGTTTTTCGACCGACCACCGCGTGAACGGGTCCTGGAGCAAATATTCCGCGACCCGATGCTGCTGAGCCAAAGGAACGAGTTTCTGCCAAACCGCGGTAGCAACCTGCCGGCGGAGCTTGTGGAGTCGCCCCGCCAAACGATGGACGACGGGGGCGGCCGGTTTGTTTCGCGCAAAGGCTTGATGAGCAAGGTCCAGTATCAGGGCGAGCTGGGCCGTGCTGTCCCTCAACTCGTCGGAGTCAGCCGCCTCTTCGGAGGTCGCAACATGTTTCTTCATCAGCCTAGTGGTGACCAGGCTGTATTGGTCGAGCTGCAGTTTTGGCTTGATAGGCATGCCGTTTACTCTCCGGTTTACCGCCCCGGTCCCCGGCCAGCAGCATAGGTGCGTCGCTGACCGATGCTAACAATTTTAATAAAATTTTAATAAAATTTTAGTCGATGGAGCGGCCATCAATTCTGCAAAACTGGCTAAATCCGAACCACCCGTTTACCCTCGGTTAGCGACATCTGACTTTTCCTGCGGACAGGGGCGTCTTCATTCCCCGACCGCAGGCGACGTCGGCTGTTGCATTCGCTACTGCAGATCGCGGAGGAGCGTTGCGATGCAACTGAGCGAGGACGTTGCCCACAAGGTGGCGGCAGCGATTGGACGTCCGCGGTGGCATTCCGCCGATCCGGAACTGCTGGCACTGTTCCTGCAGAAGGATGCCGATGAGAATCGGAGTCTTGTGCGATGGGGTATTGCGGCTGCTGTATTCAGCTATGTGGCCTATGGCCTCTTCGATTGGTTTCTTTTTCCGGATATCGCCGGCCGGCTTGTTTTGACCCGCGTTACCCTAGGGATCACTTCCCTGGCACTTGTCGAATTTGTCGCCCGACGGGGCTTTGCCCTTGCCACCTTGCACCTTGTAGCAGCGCTGGCGATTGTATCCGGTGCGCTTGGGTGGCTCGTCTCCGCTGTTGGTACAGAGCATCAGGATGCCCTCTCCCATTTCATGGTTTTTGGCACCGTGTTCATCCTGGGTGCGAATCTGTTCTTCAACTTCCGTTTTTGGCTTTCAGCCCTTGCCTCCGCGACGGTCGCCGCAAGCTTTGTGTACGCCGCGATGTTCTCCCTTCAGGCCGACATCGCCGGTCGGGTCGTGTTGTCGGCCTATTTCGTGAACTGCCTCGTCTTGTCGCTTTATCTTTCGTGGCGGCTGAGCCTGGAGCGTTACCAGACCTTCCTGCACGCGCTTCGGGCACAGTTCCAGGAGCAGGCTGCTATCAAGAAGGGGCAGAAGCTAACCGAAATCGCCGACACCGATCCGCTCACGGGAATGAAAAACCGCAGGGCGATCATTCGAGAATTCTCGGAGCTGCGCGAAGACTGGGCCGCGGACGACGACGAGATAGGCCTCATTCTGATCGACGTCGACTACTTCAAAAGGTTCAATGACGGACTTGGTCATCAGGCCGGCGACGATTGCCTGATCAAACTCGCCCATGTCCTTTCCGAGATGGCGGCTGCCAACAACGCCATCGCGGCCCGCTATGGCGGAGAAGAATTCGTCATTCTCTGCAAGGTCACCGGGCGGGCTCACCTTCATGAGATAACGAAGAAATTCTGTCGCGCTGTAGAGGATTTGGATATTTACCACCCTGATCGGGGCGACAAGCTCAACATCGTCACGATCAGTGCCGGGGCGTCGTTGACGCGCGCCGATCAGAGCATAGAGCTTAGAATCCTGCTGCAGGAAGCTGACCGCGCACTCTACGCGTCCAAGTTTGCCGGTCGGGCTACGTTCACGATTTACGACCCGCACGCCACCAGCCAGGATCGCTCCGGCGAAAATCTTTCAGAACTGCTGAAGCTGGCAATTTCCAACCAGCTCGTTTCTGTCGCCTACCAGCCAATTCGCGATCTGGCGTCCGGACGCGTGCTGGGGCACGAGAGTCTGATGCGGCTATGCGACTTCGACGGCACCATGATCAGTCCGTCCGTATTCATACCCGTTGCCGAGCAGACCGGAGCGATCGTGGAACTGGGTACGTGGCTGATCGATCGAGCCTGCGGTGACATGGCGGAATACGGATTGGGCTCGGTCGTGACGGTGAACGTATCCGTTCTTCAGCTCAAAGCTCCCAACTTTTCACTCCGGATCACCGAAATCCTTGGCAGGCACGGCCTTGCGCCACAGAAACTGGCCATCGAAATCACCGAAGGCAGTGACATCTTTCTGGAGGCGCAAGCGGTCAGAAACGTGGAGCGGTTGCGAAAACTGGGCGTTCAGATCTGGCTGGACGACTTCGGAACGGGATTTGCCGGCCTGACATGGCTGCGCCGTTTCAAGTTCGACGTGGTCAAGATCGATCGCAGCTTCCTCCACGACTGCCAGACGTCTCGTGGCTTGAGCCTTTTGCGGGACATGGTCGGACTGCTTCGCAATCTTGGCCATGTCGTGCTCGCCGAGGGCGTCGAAACGGAGGAGCAGTACATATTGCTGCAGCGCCTGGGGGTAAATTTGATGCAGGGCTTCCTCACCGGGCATCCAGTCCCGATCGAAGAGGTAAACCAAATGAGGCAAGGCCTTGTTGCCTAGCGGCAGCCTCTACGCTGAAGCTTCGGAGGGCATCCTGCTTCGTTCCGGTCCCCTACGCTACTTCGTAGCTTCGGGCGACACTCCTACGCCCAGATGCGGTTCCGGGTGGCGGAGAGGGAGGGATTCGAACCCCCGATGGGCTTGCACCCATGCCGCATTTCGAGTGCGGTGCATTCGACCACTCTGCCACCTCTCCGCGGTCATGGTCGGCCGTTGCCGGCGCGGCGCACTAGATAACGGCTGGGCGGGCAGGTTACAAGGCCAAATCCACGGGGAAATTCAGCTTCCTGTGCGGGCTTTGCCGGGAGGGCTGCGCCGCGGCCACGTCGGCAGATAGGCCAACCGGTCTCGACCGGAGGGATCGGGCGCGGCAAGGAGGCCGCATGGCCAAGGATTCCGCCCGTTTGCCTTGACTCGTACCGAACCTTCGGTTAGGGGAAGCGCGCAATCGGCGTGGAGGGTTCTTCCACGCCGCTTGTTTTTCGAACCCGCAGACTGACAAAAAGACGGCCGAACCGCGTGACGCGGCTCATCGAGGCCGACCGAACAGCGAAAGGCAAAAAATGTTCGCAGTCATTAAAACGGGCGGTAAGCAGTATCGCGTTGCCGCCAACGATCTCCTGAAGATCGAGAAGCTCGAAGCCAATGTCGGCGATATCGTCGAAATCGGCAGCGTCCTCGCCCATGGCGAAGGCGAAAATGTCACCTTCGGCGCCCCGTTCGTCGATGGCGCTCTGGTCACGGCGGAAGTCGTCGAGCAGGGCAAGAACCGCACCGTCATCGCTTTCAAGAAGCGCCGCCGGCAGAATTCGCGCCGCAAGATCGGCCACCGCCAGCTTCTGACCACCGTGCGGATCGCCGAGATCCTGCTGGGTGGCGCCAAGCCTTCCAAGAAGGCCTCAGCCAAGGTGGAAGCCAAGGAAGTCAAGGCTGACGTAGCGCCCGAGGCGAAGGCCGAGGCCGCGCCGAAGGAAGCCAAGGCGAAGAACGAAGCCAAAGCCGAGGCTGCTCCGAAGGATGAAGCCAAGACGGAGACCGCCGTCGCCGCGCCGCTGTTCAAGGCGCCGAAGGGCGAGCCGGACGATTTGGCCGTGATCAAGGGCATCGGCCCGGTTGCCGCCGGCCAGCTGCACGAGCAGGGCATCACCACCTTCGCCCAGCTTGCCAAGCTGTCGGACAAGGACGTGGCCAAGATCGACGCGCACATGCCCTTCAGCACCGACCAGATCAACGACTGGCGCGAGCAGGCCAAGGAACTGGCGAAGAAGTAAAACGAACCGGCGACAAGGTCGCCGGATCGGACTTGAAACGGAACGCGAACGCGTTCATAAGACCATTCAAGCGCCCCAGGGCGCATCGGAGTTAGTTAGATGGCACACAAGAAAGCTGGCGGCTCGTCGCGCAACGGTCGCGACTCGCATTCCAAGCGTCTGGGCGTGAAGAAGTTCGGCGGCGAAGCCGTCATCCCGGGCAACATCATCATCCGTCAACGCGGCACCACCTGGCATCCCGGCGTCAATGTCGGCATGGGCACGGACCACACCCTTTTTGCGCTCGAGACCGGCGCAGTCACCTTCAACAAAAAAGCCAACGGCCGAACCTACGTATCGGTCAACCCGATTACCAAAGCCGCGGAGTAGCCGGTTCCGCACTATAAAACCGGCGCCCATCTCGGGAACCGGTGTCTGGCCAAACCATTGAATGGAGCCAGGAAAAGGATCAGGGGAGATGGGTTTTCCATCTCCCCTTTTTTCTTGCCTGGAGGACGTCGAATGGTTGCCGAAGCGGAAGACACCGAAGACGAAAGTTACGCGATAGATTGCCCGGTGCTGGCCACGGAGCGGCTGGTGATGCGCGCCCCGTGCGAAGCCGACATCGCGCAACTGGTCGAGCTTGCCGACAACCGTCACGTCGCCGAGATGCTGGCCCGCATGCCGCACCCCTATGGCGAGGCCGAGGCACGCGCCTTCCTGGCTATGACGAGATCGCGCCGGGCCGGCATCGCCTATGCGCTGACGCTGGCCAGTACCGACATTTTCGTCGGCTGCGCCGGCCTCAACATGACCGACCGCGGGCTGGAGCTCGGCTACTGGATCGGCGAGCCCTACTGGAAGCGCGGCTATGCGACGGAGGCCGCGCACGCGTTGGTCGACCTCGCCTTCCAACGGACCTCGATCCAGGTGCTGCAGGCTTCGACGCGGGTGATCAATCCGGCCTCGCGCCGCGTCATCCACAAATGCGGCTTCCAGTATGCCGGCCAGGGCATGCTGAACTCGATCGTCGCCGGCCAGGTGCCGGTCGAGCGGTACCGGCTGGACAGAAAGACCTGGATCAGTCTTCGAAACTGGGTGCATTTCTAGGTGTTTTGATATTCAGGTGAGGCCGGCCTGCAAACGCGGGTTTATGCGCTTCCGGTGCACGTACTTAAGTACGCTCCGCTCCGGTTCTCGAAAACCAGTGTTTTCGGCTCGGCCTGACCTGAATCTCAACACACCTAGCGCGTGCCTCCAAACGACAGGTTTGGCAACGTTGGTTGTGGATCGGACTCAACTCAGCCCATCTCGACCCAAATCGGGAGATGGTCCGAGCCGACCGCTTCACGGTCGACCCACAGGCGCTTCAGCGATCCGGCGAGCGAGGCCGAGGTGAAGATGTAGTCGATGCGTTTGTGGCGGCTTGTGTCTTCGGGTCGCGTGGGATCGACCCAGGTGACGACGTCTGGTGTGTTCAGGCGCTGGGCGACGTCGACGGCGAGATCGGCGGTCAGCGGCATGCCGAATTCATGGTCCGGGCGGCCGACGAGTTCGACATATTCGGGCGAGCCGGGCAGCATGTTGAAGTCGCCCATGACTATGAAGGCTTCGGGATAGGGCAGGTCCGGCAGGCCGATCTCGGGAATGCCGGAGAGGCCGCCGCCCTCGAAGGCATAGTTCAACAGGCGCTGGCGCAGGAAACGGATCTGGCTGGCGCGTTCAACCGGACTGCGATGGTCGAGATGCGTGGAATAGAAGCGGATGAAGCCGAGCGGGGTCTCGACCAGCGCCTCGAGCGCGCCGCGCTGGAAGTTCATCGCCTCAAGGCTGCGGCTGCGCGGCAAAAGCAGATTGCGCGACAGATGGATCGGCGTCTTCGACAGCACCATGTTGCCGAGCTGGAAAGTGGTGGTGATGGCGCGGCCGGCCTCCAGGCGCGAGCCGACATTGACCTCGAAATTGCTACCGTAGGCGGCAAAATATTCGGGCAGCGCCTCGCCGATCTCGGCGACCATGTCGCGGTTGCCGTTCCTCGGATTGTTGCGGGTCACTTCCTGCAGCGCGATCACGTCGGCGCCGCGAACCGCCGCGGTGATGCGGCCGAGATCGTAGCGGCCATCCAGACCGATACCGTACTGGATGTTGTAGCTTACAACCTTCATTCCCGCGCCCCTCAAGCTCCGTCCGCGAACACTGCTACCGCGTCCCCGGCAAAAGGGCATCCGGCGCTTTAGTCGCAAAACGGCCTCGCCCTTGGCCGCGCCTTGGTTTAGAGCAAGGCGCAAGATCTAAAGCAAAGCCGCAAGGCCAACAGAAACTGCGTAGTCCAATGAAATTTCTCGATCAAGCCAAGGTTTATATCCGCTCCGGCGACGGTGGCGCCGGCTCTGTGTCGTTCCGGCGCGAAAAATTCATCGAGTTCGGCGGCCCGGATGGCGGCGACGGCGGCCGCGGCGGCGATGTCTGGCTGGAAGCGGTCAATGGGCTGAACACGCTGATCGACTATCGCTACCAGCAGCACTTCAAGGCCAAGACCGGTGTCCACGGCATGGGCCGCAACATGACCGGCGCCAAGGGCGCCGATGTGACGCTCAAGGTGCCGGCCGGAACCCAGGTGTTTGCCGAGGACAATGAGACGCTGATCTGCGACCTGACCGTGGTCGGCCAGCGCTTCCTGCTGGCCAAGGGCGGCAATGGCGGTTTCGGCAACCAGCATTTCAAGACCTCGACCAACCAGGCGCCTCGCCGCGCCAATCCGGGCCAGCCCGGCGAAGAGATGAATGTCTGGCTGCGGCTGAAGCTGATTGCCGACGCCGGCCTGGTCGGGCTGCCAAATGCCGGCAAGTCGACTTTTCTGGCAACCGTCACCGCAGCCAAGCCAAAGATCGCCGACTACCCCTTCACCACGCTGCATCCAGGTCTCGGCGTTGCCCGCATCGATGCGCGCGAATTCGTCATCGCCGACATTCCGGGCCTCATCGAGGGCGCGCATGAGGGTGTCGGCATCGGCGACCGGTTCCTCGGCCATGTCGAGCGCACGCGTGTGCTTTTGCACCTGGTCTCGGCGCAGGAGGAAAATCCTGGAAAGGCCTACAAGACCGTGCGCGCCGAGCTGGATGCCTATGGCAATGGGCTGATCGAGAAGGTCGAGATCGTGGCGCTGAGCCAGGTCGATATCCTTGACGCCGATGAGCGCAAGAAGAAGGTTGCGTCGCTCAAACGCGCTGCCGGCCGCGCGCCGATGCTGCTGTCGGCGGCCACCGGCGAGGGCGTCGAAGCGGTGCTGCGGGCGCTGATGGCGGTTGTCGGCGAAGCGCGCGACAGGGCTGCCGCTCCCGTCGAGACCCGCTGGGACCGATAGCGATGACGGCGCAGTCGCTGACAAAATACCGGCGCATCACGGTCAAGATCGGTTCGGCCTTGCTGGTCGACCGCACCAGCGGCCTGAAGCGCGACTGGCTGGCTTCGCTTGCCGAGGATATTGCAGTGCTGGCCAATGGCGGCGCCGAGATCCTGGTCGTGTCGTCCGGCGCCATTGCGCTCGGCCGGACCATTCTCGGTCTCGGCAAACGGGCATTGAAGCTGGAAGAAAGCCAGGCGGCTGCGGCCGTCGGCCAGATCGCGCTGGCCGGCGCGTGGTCGGATGCGCTGGGCAAGGGCTCGCTGAAATCGGGCCAGATCCTGCTGACGCTCGGCGACACCGAGGAGCGCCGACGCTATCTGAATGCGCGGGCGACGATCTCGACACTGCTCAAGATGAAGGCGGTGCCGGTCATCAATGAGAACGACACGGTGGCGACGTCCGAAATCCGCTATGGCGACAATGACCGGCTGGCGGCACGCGTGGCGACCATGATGGGCGCCGACCTGCTGGTGCTGCTCTCCGACATTGACGGGCTCTATACGGCGCCGCCGGCGCGCGATCCCGCTGCGAAATTCATTCCGGTGGTCGACCGCATCACGCCCGATATCGAGGCTATGGCCGGGGCGGCCGCATCAGAACTGTCGCGCGGCGGCATGCGCACCAAGCTCGATGCCGGCAAGATCGCCACCGCCGCCGGCACCGCCATGATCATCACCTCGGGCACCAGGCTGTCGCCACTGATGGCGATCGAGCGTGGCGAGCGCGCCACCTTCTTCAGGCCGAGCGCCAATCCGGTGAAAGGCTACAAGACCTGGATCGCCGGCCAGCTCGAACCGGCCGGGCGGCTCACCGTCGACGCCGGCGCCATCGGTGCGCTGCTGTCCGGCAAATCTTTGCTGCCGGCCGGCGTCAGGCTGGTCAGCGGCAATTTCTCGCGCGGTGACACGGTGGCCATCCTGTCGCCGGAAGGGCGCGAGATCGCGCGCGGGCTTGTTGCCTACGATGCCGCCGATGCCGTAAGGATCGCAGGCCTGAAGACAGCGGAGATCGAAACCGTGCTCGGCTACGAGGCGCGCTCGGCGATGATCCACCGCGACGATCTGGTGGTGAGCGATCCGGGTGACCAGATACGGGCTGCCGGCCAGGTATGGCCGGGGGCGAGGTAAGCGGAGGATGAGACATGCTGAAGTTGCATGAACAATCCGGGGATGACACCGTCGCGCTGATGGCTGATATCGGCCGCCGCGCCCGCGCGGCCGCCCGACCGTTGGCGATTGCGACCGCCGCCGCCAAGGATGCCGCACTTCTCGCCATGGCCGACGCGATCATCGCGCGCCAGCAGCAGATTCTCGATGCCAACGCCATCGATGTCTCTAACGGACACGAATCGGGCTTGTCCGGCTCCTTCATGGACCGGTTGAAGCTCGATCCGGCGCGCACCCGTGCCATGGCGGATGGCATCCGTGAAATCGCCGAGCTCAGGGACCCGGTCGGCGATGTGATTGCCGCCTGGGATCGCCCCAACGGCCTGCAGATCGAGCGCGTGCGCACGCCGCTCGGCGTTGTCGGCGTCATTTATGAAAGCCGGCCGAATGTGACGGCGGATGCCGGCGCGCTCTGCCTCAAGGCCGGCAATCCGGTGATCCTGCGCGGCGGCTCGGACTCGCTCAATTCGTCCGCCGCCATTCATGCCTGCCTGGTCGAGGGGCTGAAGGCCGCCGGCCTGCCGGAAGACGCCATTCAGCTGGTGCCGACCACCGACCGCGCCGCCGTCGGCGAGATGCTGAAAGGGCTTGGCGGCAATCTCGACGTCATCATTCCGCGGGGCGGCAAGAGCCTGGTCGGGCGCGTGCAGAGCGAGGCGCGGGTGCCGGTCTTTGCCCATCTTGAAGGCATCTGCCATCTCTACATCGACCGCTCGGCCGATCTCGACATGGCGGTCAGGATCGCCGTCAACGCCAAGATGCGGCGCACCGGTGTCTGTGGCGCTGCAGAGACTTTGCTGGTCGACCGCGCGGTGGCCTCCACACATCTGGTGCCGATCCTCGACGCGCTACGCGCCGCCGGCTGCGAGATCCATGCCGATCAGGAAGTGATGAAGCTGTTCTTCGACGCCAAGCCGGCGACCGATGCCGACTGGGTGACCGAATATCTCGACGCCGTCATCGCGGTAAAACTGGTCGACGGGATTGCCGGCGCCATCGACCATATCGAGACGTTCTCCTCACACCACACAGAGGCGATCATCGCCGAGGATACCAAAGCGGTCGAGCGGTTCTTCAACGAGATCGACTCGGCGATCCTTTTGCACAATGCCTCGACGCAGTTCGCCGATGGCGGCGAATTCGGCATGGGCGCCGAGATCGGCATCGCCACCGGCAAGATGCACGCGCGCGGACCGGTTGGTGTCGAGCAGCTGACCTCGTTCAAATACCGCGTGCGCGGGTCGGGACAGGTGAGGCCTTGAATCATTCGCGTCAGGGCTTGAGGCATTGAGCCCAGACACCCCCCTCTGTCCTGCCGGACATCTCCCCCGCAAGGGGGGAGATCAGGTTTTTCTTCCGCTTTCGCCAATCACTAACGTTGCAAGAAAAGTGCCTTTGCCGAAGCTGCTGATCTCCCCCCTTGCGGGGGAGATGCCCGGTGGGGCAGAGGGGGGTGCCTAGCACCATGCTGTCGTCCCTTCAGCCCGCCATCCCCTCGCACTACCTCCGTATGCCGCATGCCGAGAAAGGCCTCGCCGTCGGTCTGTTCGGCGGATCGTTCAACCCGCCGCATGCCGGCCATGCGCTGGTGGCGGAAATTGCCTTGCGGCGCCTCGCGCTCGACCAATTGTGGTGGATAGTGACGCCTGGCAATCCGCTGAAGAGCACCAGGGAACTGGCGCCGCTGAGCGACCGGCTGCTCCAGTCGGAGCAGATCGCCAAGAACCCGAAGATCAAGGTCACCGCCTTCGAGGCGGCGTATCATATTCGCTTCACCGCCGACACGCTGGCGCTGGTCAAGGCACGCAATCCCGGCGTCGACTTCGTCTGGATCATGGGCGCCGACTCACTCCGCGATTTCCACCGTTGGCAGCGCTGGCGCCAGATCGTCATGACCTTCCCCATCGCGGTCATCGACCGCCCGGGCGCGACGCTGTCCTTCCTGTCCTCGGTCGTGGCCAAGACCTTCGACTATGCCCGCGTCGACGAGGGTGACGCGCCCCGGCTCGCCCGCATGAAGGCGCCGGCCTGGACTTTTATTCACGGCCCGCGTTCGTCGCTGTCATCGAGTGCTATTCGCAAGCAAGCCAAGGGGTAACTCGTAAGGCCAGATCGCCGATGTCGCTTTTACGGCGGCCTTTCGCGATCCGCTGGGCGATGCTGCGCTGGATATGGCCAATTCAGTGAACCAGACCGACATCGACCACAATCATGGCGCCCCGCCGGCGCCCGTGATCGCCATTGCCAGCGTAATCGTGTCGATGGCGCTGATTGCGGTCGGGAATGGGTTGATGTTCGCCTATATCCCGGTCCGGCTTGGCGTCGAGCGCTTCGATCCGACCTGGGCCGGGCTGATCATCACCGGCCTTTCCGCCGGCGGCCTTGCCGGCTGCATCCTGACCGGGCCGCTGGTGCGCCGCGTCGGGCATGCCCGGGCCTTCATGGTGCTGTCGGCGTTGATTGCGCTGTCCAATGCTGCCATTGGCGCCGGCACCTACCCGCTGCTGTGGATCGCCGCGCGCGCGCTTTACGGTTTTGCCATATGCGGCCTGTTCATCGTCGCCCAGAGCTGGCTCAACGATGCCGTCGCAAACGCCATTCGCGGCCGGGTGATGGCGGTGTTTTACGTCGCCTATGTCGCCGGACTTGGCGTCGGCTATGCCCTGCTGGCAGCGGTCGACATCGCGACGGCGCAGGCGCCGCTGATCGGCATTGCCTTCACCGCAGTGTCGATCCTGCCGGTCGGCATGACGCGGTTGGCTCAACCGCCGCCACCTCGCGCAGCCTCCGTGGCGCTCGGTCGCGCCTGGCGGATCTCGCCGGTCGGCGTGGCCGGCATGCTGGCCGTCGGCGGCCTGTCGATGGCGATCGCCGGGTTCGCACCGATCCATGCCACGGCCAAGGGCTACAGCCAGGCCGATGTGGCGCTGCTTTTGTCGGCGATGCCCGTCGGCACGCTGATCCTGCAGATACCGCTCGGCTGGATTTCCGACCGTACCGATCGCCGTTACGTGCTGGCCGGCGCTGCGGCACTGGCCATCGTCGCCGGTATTCTGGCTGTCGGCTTTGACGGTGGCGCTCTGGCGGTGCTGGTGGTGATCTATGTGATCTGGGACGGCGCTTCGGAATCGATCTATTCGCTGGCCAGCGCACACGCCGCCGATCGCGCCGGCAAGGACGACATGGTGGCGCTGTCGAGTTCGCTGCTGTTTGCGTGGTCGCTGTCGGGCTTCATCGTGCCGGGCATCGTGACGGCCCTGTCGGCCGTCTATGGAACGCAGGCCTTCATCTATGTGGCGATCATGATCGCCACCGTGTTCTGCCTGTTCGTGCTGTGGCGAGTGGCGACGACGCAGGCCGTACCCGCCACGGCGACCGGCAGTTTCGCGCCGATGTCGGCGCAGGCGCCGTTGCCGGTGGAGTTCGCCTACGCCCCGGAAGATCAGCGCTGAACGGTTTCACTGGTGGCGGCAGTTTCCTGTCGGGCCTCCGGCGGAGGTGCGGGAACCGAAATGGCTTCCGCGTCGAAGGCCTGCTTGACGCGTTTGGTGAGATCGATCTGGGTGGCGAAGAAATCCGCCGCCGTGGTCCAGTAGCGCAAGGTGATGGCGACGCTGGCATCGCCTACGGTGGCTACGAAGGCGATCGGGGCCGGCTCTCGCTTGACGCGGCGCTCGCTGCCGGCGACGCCGAGCATGGTTTTCTGCGCCAGGTCGATGTCGTTCCAGGAGCCGATGGTCAGCGTGACATCGCCGCGGCGCACACCATTGCGGGTATAATTGCGCACCGGCTGGTTCCACAGCGTCGAATTGGGCGCCAGCACATAGACGCCGTCTGTCGTGCGGAGCTTGGTGGCGAACAGGCCGATTTCCTCGACGGTGCCGGAAATGGCGCCGACCTCGACATATTCGCCGATGCGGAATGGCCTGAGCGCCAGAAGCATGATGCCTGCGGCGATGTTCTGCAGCGTGCCTTGCAGCGCCAGGCCGATGGCCAGCCCGATGGCGCCGATGGCGGCGATGATCGAAGCCGTCTGCACGCCGAACTGACCGAGCACCATAATGACGACGAGGATCAGGATGGCGTAGCGCACGATCTTCGAGAAGAAATGGCGCAGCGTCGCGTCGAAACCATGGATATGGCCGAGGCCGGCTGAGATCGATCGTTCTGCGAGCCCGGCGACGAGATAGCCGACGACCAGCAGGATGATGGCGCCGATGGCGGAGAAGGAATAGGAAACGATCAGCGTGCTGAGTTGCGCAAGGCCAGCCTGCACGGTGAGAAGCGTGTTCTGGGGGTCGATTGGCATCAGGAAAAATCCGTTTGGGGGGTGTGTCGATAACCCCTGCCGCGGCCATGGGTTCCGATTTTTCTCAAGGCTCCGGAACCGGAAGACGTGCACTGCGTTCGCGGTGGCAGGGCCTCCCGTCTTGAAACTGCAAGGGAACTCTGCCTATCTATGGGGTGTCACCTGATTTCGTGGGTGATTTGGTTGTTCTTGCTGCGAAAGGAAATACACTGAGAACAGCATTGCGGAAGAAGGCTGACGTCATGCCTTCGCCGGCCAGGATCAGCGTAGATGACGCCGTGTCCCGTGCCATCAAGACAGTCCTTGCCAGTCTGGAAGACTCCAAGGCCGAAAATATTGTCTCAATCGACATTCAGCGGAAATCGAGCCTCGGCGACTATATGGTCATCGCGTCGGGCCGGTCACACCGTCATGTCTCGGCTGTCGCCGACCACCTGCTCAAGGCGCTCAAGGATGCCGGTCTCGGCACGGCGCGCGTCGAGGGGCTGTCCGGCGCCGACTGGGTCCTGATCGATTCAGGCGACATCATCGTCCATGTCTTCCGCCCAGAAGTCCGCGAATTCTACAATCTTGAAAAGATGTGGCAGGCGCCGGACCTTGAGGAAGAGACCTTGCACTGAGCTCCGTCTCATGTCGTAACCATCCGGGTGCGACATGGATTGAAAGCTCGCCGAGGCAGGGATGAAGATAGCAGTTCATGCCGTGGGCCGGATGAAGGCCGGCCCCGAGAGAGAACTCGCCGACCGCTATTTCGAGCGTTTCGCCAAGAGCGGCCCGGCGATCGGGTTCGAATTCTCTGGTGTCGCCGAGATCGCCGAGGGACGAGCCCAGAACGCCAATGAGCGCCGCCGCGAGGAAGGCCAGAAGCTGCAGGCACAGCTGCAGCCGGGCACGGCGCTGTTCCTGCTCGACGAACGCGGCAAAAACCTGTCCTCAGACGATTTCGCCAGCCGTATCGGCCAGCTGCGCGATGGCGGACGCAAGGCGTTGGTCATCGCCATTGGCGGCGCCGACGGGCACGACCAGTCGATTCGCGATCAGGCTGAGCTGATAGTCTCGTTCGGCGCGGCGACCTGGCCGCACCAACTGGTGCGCGTCATGCTGGGCGAGCAGCTCTATCGGGCGGCAACGATTCTTTCGGGACATCCCTACCACCGTTCCTAAATCAGTGGGTCGAGGATCAATCGTCCGGATTTCCGCCCCAATGCGCGGCTGTTTTGTGCTAGGCTTCGGTTCGATCATGGTTGATGGTTCGTTAACGAAGCCACGCATAGAGTCGGGCTTCAATGGCTGACAACGGGAAATCACGAACGGGCTTTCGGCACGCGCGCTGCGGCATCGCTGCAGCGGTGGTTTTGCTGTCGCTCGGGCTTGCGCGGGCCGAAAATACGCTGGACGTGGCGCCCGACCCCGATCTGAGCCGTGCCGAATATGAGAAGGTGTCGGCCGAGATCACGCTGTCGTCCGAACGGCTGGCCAAGCTCGCCGCCGACATTGCTTCGGTCAAGAAGGACCATGCCTCGATCACCGCGGCGCTTATCCAGTCGGCGATGACCGAGCAGAAGCTCGGCCAGGACATCGAGGATATCGGCGCCAGGCTCGAAGGACTGAAGGGCGAGGAACAGAAGATCCGTGTCTCGCTGGCGGCGCGGCGCGACGTGCTGGCCGAGGTGCTGGGGGCGCTGCAGCGCATGGGGCTCAATCCGCCGCCGGCGATCCTGGTCAAGCCGGAAGACGCACTGTCGTCGGTGCGCAGCGCCATCCTGCTCGGCGCAGTGGTGCCCGAACTGCGCCAGCAGACCGACAAATTGCTGGCCGACCTCAGGGAACAGACCCGGGTGA